>JBFMED010000028.1:0-9731 GCA_040753475.1 bacterium | reverse complement strand
TGGAATATGCAAGGAGAAATAATATTAAAAAATTTGTTGCCATTGGAACAATCTGTGCCTATCCAAAGTTCACACCTGTGCCATTTAAAGAGGAAAACCTTTGGAATGGCTATCCTGAGGAGACAAATGCACCCTATGGTTTAGCAAAAAAGATGATGCTTGTTCAATCCCAGGCCTATAGAAAGCAATACGGGTTTAATTCTATTTTCCTTCTTCCAGTAAATCTTTATGGCGAAGGGGATAACTTTTCTCCAAAATCCTCCCATGTTATTCCTGCTTTAATAAAAAAGTGTATAGATGCTATAGAAAACAAAGGAAATGAAATTGTTGTCTGGGGAACAGGAAATCCAACAAGGGAATTTCTTTATGTTGAGGATTGTGCAAATGGCATATTATTGGCTTGTGAGCATTATAACAAAAGCGAGCCTGTGAACATGGGTTCAGGGATGGAGATTTCCATTAAAGACCTGGTTGCCCTAATTGCAAAGCTTACCGGATTTAAGGGTGAAATTATCTGGGACAAGACAAAGCCAGATGGTCAGCCTAAAAGAAGGCTTGATACAACAAAGGCAGAGCAGGAATTTGGATTTAAGGCAGAGATGGATTTTGAGGAAGGATTAAAGAGGACAATAGAATGGTATCTTAAAAACTCAAAACTTAAAAGTCAAAACTTATGGTAAGGATTTTATAAAAATGGAGAAAAAAGAGAGAATAAAATACTTTGATAAAATTGCACCAGAGAGGGATAAGTGGAAAAGGAAAAACAAATACTATTACCAAGAGATAGAAAGGCTGCTTAAATTTATTATCCCACCTAATTCATCAATTTTAGAAATTGGCTGTTCAACCGGAGATTTTATCGGACATATTAAACCAAAAAGGGGACTTGGAATAGATTTTAGCCCTGACATGATAAAAATAGCCAAAGAGAAATATCCAGAATACGAATTTCTTGTAGATGATGCAGAGGATTTACATATAAATGAGAAATTTGACTATGTGATTATGTCTGACCTTATTGGCCATCTGGATGATGTCTGGCAGGCATTTCGGGAATTGCAAAAGGTAACAAAAGATGAAACAAGGGTAATTATTACATATTACAATTATCTCTGGGAGCCTATTTTAAAGATTGGAGAAATACTTGGTTTTAAAATGAAGGAACACCATCAAAACTGGCTTTGTTTAGAAGATATAGAAAACCTTTTGATTTTAAATGGCTATGAGGTAATAAAAAAAGGACATAGGCTTCTTTTTCCTAAATATATCCCCTTTATCTCCTTTATTTTTAATAAATGTTTTACATATCTTCCTTTAATAAAAAATCTTTGTTTGATAGAATATTTGGTGGCAAGGGAAAGAAATGTAAGGGTGAAACAGAAGGATTACATATGTTCAATAATCATTCCTACGAAAAATGAGGCGGGAAATATAGAGGATGCAATAAAAAGAACACCTAAAATGGGAAAAGAAACAGAGCTTATCTTTGTTGATGGACATTCTCGTGACGGAACAATTGAGAAGATTGAGGAAATGATAAGGCTTTATCCAGAAAAGAATATTAAGCTTATTTTTCAAGATAGGGTTGGTAAGAAGGATGCAGTAATGAAGGGTTTAGATAGCGCAGAAGGGGATATTTTATTTATCCTGGATTCTGACCTTACTGTTCCTCCTAAAGACCTGTCAAAATTCTATCTTGCTATTTCCGAAGGAAAGGGTGAGTTTATCAATGGTTCAAGGTTGGTTTATCCATTAGAGAAGGATTCAATGAGGTTTTTAAATAAGATAGCTAATAGAGCCTTTGGTTTAATGTTTTCATTCATTCTTGAGCAAAGGATTGCAGATACCCTTTGTGGAACAAAGGTTTTTTTAAAAAGGGATTACGAAAGAATTAAAGAAAACCAAAAATTTTTTGGGGATTTTGACCCATTTGGAGACTATGAGCTTTTGTTTGGGGCAGCAAAATTAAATCTTAAGATGATTGAGGTTCCCGTAAGATATAAACCAAGGACATATGGAAAGATAAAGATACAAAGATTTAGACATGGACTTTTGCTTTTAAAGATGGCCCTTATTGCCTTTAAGAAATTTAAGCTTACTTAAATGTCTCTTGAAAGATTAAAAATGCATAGAGAGGTTTGGGAAAGAAAACCAAATATTGGAGATATTTCTTCTTTCTTTAAAGAAATAATCAGGGTATTGAAAATAGGGGGAAGGATACTTATTCTTGATCCATATATTTCCCCATTTTCTTATTTTATATACAAATTCTTTCATCGGGAAGGTTTTGATATGAAGGCTAATATATTTGAAAAAAAAGAGCTATCCAAAGACCCATTTGATTCCAATATGGCTATAGCAAACCTTCTTTTCTTTAAACATAAAGAGATTTTTAGAAAAAATTATCCAAATTTAAAGATAGTAAAAAAAGAGCTTTTAAGCTTTATTCTTTACCCACTTAGTGGTGGATTTGAACACCCCTGTTTTATTCCAAAATCCATAATTGGTATAATTAAAGCTTTAGAAAAAATATTATATCCATTTAGAAAATTATTAGCCTTACGAACCTTTGTGGTTATTGAAAAGATATGAAAGTAAATATAAAGAAATTGCTCCTTTTTGTCTTTTTTTATTCATACTTTATCTACCCCTCTTATTATATTGGAGGGAAAGAGGCTAAATTATTTCTCTTATTTCTTTATGTTTTATTTTTTTTAATTTTAAAAAAGGTCATTCCAGAACAAGAACCCATTTCTTTTTCTATTTCCTATCTTAAAAACATCTCCATTCCCTTCTTCCTTGGAATACTTTGCCATCTATATTTCTGGATGCTTCCTACTCCAACATTAGAGGATTTTCAAACATATATTAATGTTCCCGCCCTACTTCTTTCTAATATATATTTTTATATTCCTCGCTGGATTTTGGTTATTTCATCTGTTTTTGTTTTTATTATTACTTATCTTTACATCTCTGGAAAACAAAGAAAAATATGGTATCTTTTATTTATTTTTGGAATATCCCTTTCTATTTTTGTAATCCTTTTTCTTCCTTTAAAAGATATAGGTAAGATTGACCATATCTTTCGCCATCCTCCGATTCCCAAAACCCTATATCTCTTAGGATATATATTTTTTGGAATAAATGAATGGGTGGGCAATTTTATTCAATTTTTCTTGCTTTCTTTAACTGGAATATATGTCGGAAAAATAACCCAGTTTATTCTTTTGAGAAAAGATACTTTTTCTTTTATCTGTGGATTTTTAATTACCATATTCTTTCCAACACTTTTCAATTTTACAAACCTCTGTGGACTTGCGCCAGGTGAGCTTTTCTTTACAAGTGCTTCTTTCTATTATTTTCTTTGTTTTCTTTTAGATAACAAGGAGGAAAGTTTCTTTTACTCTATGTCTATTTTGGGAATAGGATTGCTTTATGAAAGAAAGATTATATTTTTGTTTTTATTTATTCTTCTTGTTTTGGGAATAAAGAGAAAGATATCAATCTCTGTTTTAAAATATTCCCTTATTCCCTTCCTTTTTGGTTTTCCATTTATCATCGTTTCTTATCAATATAGAAATGCAAGTCTGTCCTTTTCTTGGATAGAAGATCCAAGGCTTCTTCTTTTAAATGCAAAACAGATTTGGATTTCCCTTGGACCATTTATTACCTTGTTTGTTATTGCCTCCTTTTTCTTTTTAAAAAGATTTAGGGTTTTATTCCTCTCTTTTTTCCTCCTTTACTATATCTCATCAATATGGGGTTTAGGAAGTATTCGCCATGCTCAGCCATATTACCTTATCTTTGCCGTCATCCTTTCTATAGGAATTGCTCAAACAAGGGCTTCTATTCTATTCTTTCTTATCCTTATTATGCTCTACCAGGCAATATTTTCCTCTTCTCCTCTGCTCCTTAATCTATCTAACTATAAAAGCAGGGAATGGACAGCAGGCTTTGGTATTCTTCCTTATGGGGAGACAATTTTTTACATAAAAGAGAATCTAAAAGATAAAAAAATATATGCACCAATGGGTTGCGAACCTTCACTCTTCTATCTTGCTAAATATAGAATAAAAGAGAGAAATTGGATAAGAAAGCCTTTTTTAAAAGATATGGATTTGGTTTCTTTATATAAATGGTGCAAGGAAAATAAGATAGCTTATATTGTTTTACCCCTTGCAGGTGAAGGATATTTGGATAGCTGGGTAGATTCTTCTCTTTGCAAAGAAATCTATTCCGATAAAACATATTTTAAGCTCAAAAAAGCATTCTTCTTTGGAGAAAATTGCCTATTTTTATCAGAAATAAGATAAGGCTATTTGTTTTGATAATCCCTTTAATTGCTTTTGCAAAAATTGGGGATGAAAGGGATAGGCTTTTAAAAATTGAGGATGAGATTAAAAAAATAGAAACAAGCCTTAAAGCAACAAAGGAGAAAAAGGGAAAGGCTTTAAGCAAGATAGATAAAATCTCCAAAAACCAAAAGATAAAAAAGGAAAACCTTAAAGGTTTAGAAAAGGATATAAAGAAGATTTCAAAGAGGATAGATATTACAGAGGAAAGAATAACAGGGCTTACGAATGAGATTTCTAAAAAAAAGAGGGGGCTTTCTATTGTAGTAAGAGGGCTTTTTGACTACAAAACATCCAAAAATCCATTTTGGGAAGATAAAGAAAAAGAGGAATTGTTAGGCATCTTAATAGATGATCTCTCTTTTTCAATACAGGAGAGGGAATTAGAAAAAAAGAAAGAGGTTGTAAAAAAAGAAGGATTGGGTGTGGTTCTTAATAAAACAAAGGATGAAAAGAAAAAGGTTGCCTCTGATGTAAAAAAGCAAGAACAGGAGATTGTCTTGCAAAATAAGGCTTTATCAGAGATAAAAAAGGATGAAGGGCAATTGCAAAAAAGGATAAATAAGCTAAAATCTGACCAGAAAAAGCTTGAGGCATTAATTAAAAGGCTTGAGGCACAAAGAAAGACAACAAGGGAAGAAAGACCTTCAAAGCCTGTTGGTTCCCTTGTCTGGCCAACAAAAAGCAGGAATATAGCAAGGGATTTTGGAAGATATACCCATCCCGAAGCAGGAACAATAATTTTCAACAAGGGCATAGATATATCCGCTCCTTTGGGTTCTTCTGTTTTTGCTGTCTCTAATGGTGAGGTTGTCTATGCCGATTATTTTATGGGTTATGGAAAGCTCATTATGATTGACCATAATGGCTCACTCTATAGCCTCTATGGCCACCTTGATAGCCTTAATGTAAGCACAGGACAAAAGGTAGCAAAGGGGGATGTAATAGGTTCGGTTGGAAAATCAGGGGATGCTGAAAGCCCAACCTTGCATTTTGAGATAAGGCTGGATGGAGAACCACAAGACCCATTGGATTGGATAAGATGAAAATAGGAGAAGCTCAACGCATAAAAGACCTATACCAAAAAGCTCTTCAATATATACCAGGTGGTATAAATAGTCCAGCAAGGGCATTCAGACCGGTTAAAGAAAAGCCAATATTTGTTGAAAAAGGCTCTGGTGCTTATATTTTTGATAAGGAAGGAAAGAAATATATAGACCATTGCCTTTCCTTTGGTGCAATTATCTTAGGTCATAGCCATCCAGGGGTATCTTCTGCCATAAAAGAGGCAATAGACAAAGGAACAAACTTTGGTCTTTCAACAGAGAAAGAGGTTATTTTATCAGAGATAATCTGCAAGGCAATTCCATCTATTGAGAAAATAAGGCTTGTTAATTCAGGGACAGAGGCGGTTATGTCTGCTGTTAGGCTTAGCCGGGGATGGACAAAAAGAAAAAGAATAATAAAATTTGAGGGTGGCTACCATGGCTGTGTTGATTCCCTCCTTGTCTCTTGTGGCTCATCCTTAACAACACTTGGAGTTCCAACCAGCTCCGGAATTCCAGAAGAATTTTTTCAAACAACGATTGTTCTTCCATATAATGATATTCCTTCATTTAAGGCAATAATTGAAAAATACCATCCTGAGATTGCCGCTGTTATTGTAGAGCCAATTGCTGGAAATATGGGTATTATCCCAGCAAATTTGGATTTTTTAAGGGTTTTAAGGGAAGAGACAGAGAAATACAAAATCCTCCTTATCTTTGATGAGATAATCACAGGTTTTAGGTTATGCTTTGGCGGATTCCAAAATATTATTGGAATAAAGCCAGATATTACATTATTAGGAAAGATAATTGGAGGCGGCTTGCCGATTGGTGCATATGGTGGAAAAAAGGAGATAATGGATTGTCTTGCACCAGATGGGGATGTATTTTCTGCAGGAACATTCTCAGGAAATCCCATTGTTGCATCATGTGGCATTTCTGTTTTAAATATTTTAAAGGAGGAAAACCCATACAACCTCCTTGAGAAAAAGACAAAATACCTTTTAGAAGGCCTTTCTGGATGTATCAAGGTAAATCAAGTTGGCTCAATGTTTACCATCTTCTTTACAGATGGCTCTGTATTTGATTACAAGTCTGCAAAGACCTCTGATTGCGAAAGGTTTGCCAATTTTTTCAAAGGGCTGCTAAATAAAGGGATATATTTTCCACCATCCCAATTTGAGACAGGGTTTCTCTCCACATGTCATACAGATAAAGATATAGAGAAGACAAAAAAGGCAATTAATTTTTCTTTGCAAATTTAAATTATAATATTGTAAAATAAAATGTCAAATTATTTACTTTGTGCCTAAATATAGGACAGCTAAACACATACGAATAAATGGTTATCTTAGGAATTGATCCAGGAATTGCTCAAACCGGATATGGAATAATCGAGGAAAATAAAGGTTTAAGGCTAATTAAGGCAGGTATTATCAAAACAGACAAAAAGATGCCAAAGGAAAAGAGACTTCTTTTTTTATACAACGGGCTTTTGGAAATAATCAAAGAATTTTCTCCCGAGTCTTGTGGGATAGAAGATGTTTTCTTTTTTAAGAATGCAAAGACAGCAATGAGCATTGGTGAGGCAAAGGGGATATGTATCCTTGCTTCTGCTTATTCAGGTCTTCCCATCTATGACTACACACCCCTTCAGATAAAACAAGCAATTACAGGCTTTGGAAGGGCAACAAAGCTTCAGGTTCAGGAGATGATAAAGAGGCTTCTTGGTCTTTCTTTTCTAATAAAACCAGATGATGCGGCAGATGGTGTTGCCTGTGCTATATGTCATATTCAATCATTATGGAGCAAAAATATTTAAAGGATTTTGTTTTATCAAGGCTTCAGCAAATGCTTGTTGCTATTTTTCTTTTATTTGCAATATTGGCATCATCTATCTTGATGTTAAGGAGGATTAAAGAGGAAAGGGAATTTTCAAATATAGAAGTCAGAAAACAGAAGACAGACAACAGACATTCAGACAACAGACAACAGACAACAGAGGACAGAGGACAAAACTTAAAAACCAAAACCCAAGGCTCTGTGGCTACCCAAACATTAAACCCCGAATCCCGAATCCCAGTAATAATAAACATAAACAAAGCAGGTCTTAATGAGTTTATAAAGCTTCCCGGGATTGGTCTGAAACTTGCTGAAAGAATTATAAAATATAGAAAAGAAAATGGGACTTTTACATCATTAAAGGATATAATGAAGGTAAAGGGAATGGGAAAAAAGAAATTTGAGAAATGCAAGGATATGATAAGAGTAGATTAAAGAGGGTTTTGTTTGTTTGCACAGGCAATTCCTGTAGGAGTGTTATGGCAGAGAAATACATTCAAAGCCTAAACCTGGGTGTTGAAGCCTTATCTTGCGGAATTTCTGCATTAGAAGGGCTTAATCTTCCTCCTTTGACAAAGAGGGTTTTAGAAAATTATGGAATTCCCGTTTTATTTCATACTATCAAGCAAATAAGCCATGATATGGTTTTATGGGCAGATATTATCTTTGCAATGGAAAGGTATCAAGAACAAAGGGTTATTTCCCTCTTTAAAGAGGCATCAGGAAAAATACATCTTCTTGGTGAGTATGCGAAAGAAGAAGATCCAGAGATACCTGATCCTTTTGGTGCCTCAATTGAGGCATATGAAACCTGCTTTTTGAAGATAAAGGGGTGTATAGATAAAATAAATTGGGATTAAAGAATTTAGGATTTAGAAATTTAGGATTTAGGAATTTTAAATCAATTGTTTTAAATCTTAAATCTCAAATCCTAAATCCTAAATTACTTATGGGTGGGATGAATTTTCAATGATTATAGCTATAGGTGCTGATCATGCAGGGTTTCCTTTGAAGGAGAGGATAAAGGAATACCTTATAAAAAAGGGTTTTGAAATCAGGGATTTTGGGACAGATTCTGATGAATCTTGCGATTATCCTGATTATGGATTCCTTGTAGGAGATTTTGTCTCAAAGAATAGAACCTCATTAGGCATCCTTATTTGTGGCACAGGAATTGGAATGTCTGTTGCTGCTAATAGAATTCCTAAGGTAAGGGCTGCTTTATGCCATACAGAAGATTTTGCAAGGCTTGCAAGGCAACATAACCATGCAAATATCCTATGCCTTTCTGGAAGGTTCTTGCAGGAAGATGAGGGATTTAAAATTGTTGATGCATTTTTGGAAGCAGAACCTGAAAAAGGAAGGCATAAAAGGAGGGTTGAGAAGCTTGGATGAAGAGGAGGAAGAGATCAGGAGTCAGGGGTCAGGGGTCAGAAGGGGTTCTTTTTTTGGAAGATGGGAGGGTATTTTATGGAAAATCTTGTGGAGCATTTGGTGAAAAAACAGGAGAGATTGTCTTTAATACAAGTATGACGGGATACCAGGAAATACTAACAGACCCATCGTATTGTGGTCAAATTGTAAATATGACATACCCTTTGATTGGAAACTACGGCGTAAATAATGAAGATGTAGAATCAAGCAAGCCACAAGTAGAGGGCTTTGTGGTAAAGGAAATGAGCAAGAGATTTTCTAATTTCAGAGCAAAAAAATCCCTTTCTAATTACCTTAAGAAAAACAACATCATTGCAATTGAGGGTATTGACACAAGGGCATTGACAAGGCACATAAGGGATAAAGGTGCAATGAAGGCAATTATTTCAACAATTGATTTGAACATAGAAAGCCTGCAAAAAAAGCTATCTGATGCACCGGGCATCATAGGAAAAGACCTTGTCCAAATGGTAACCTGCAAAGAAAAATACACAATTCCTTGCAAGAATAAAAAGGCTAAAATTGCTGTTTTTGACTTTGGTGTAAAGCTAAATATTTTAAGGAAATTAACAAACCTTAATTGCGAGCTTATAATCTTTCCTGCATTTTGCACGGCAGATGAAATTCTTAAAGAAGACCCAGATGGAATCCTCCTTTCAAATGGCCCGGGTGATCCAGAGGGTGTTCCCTATGTAATAGATGAGGTGAAAAGGCTTATAAAAACAAAAATCCCCATATTTGGGATCTGCCTTGGTCATCAGATACTATGCCTTGCTTTTTCTGGAAAGACATATAAGCTTAAATTTGGACACAGGGGAGGAAATCAGCCTGTTTTAGAGCTAAAAACAGGAAAGATTGATATTACATCACAAAACCATGGGTTCTGTGTTGATATTAAAAGCCTTCCAGAGATAATAGAAAAAACATATATAAACCCAAATGACAATACATTAGAGGGAATGGAACATAAAGAGCTTCCCATATTTTCTGTTCAATACCACCCAGAGGCATCCCCTGGTCCACACGATTCAAGCTATTTGTTTGATAGGTTTGTAGG
>JBFMED010000027.1:0-2862 GCA_040753475.1 bacterium | reverse complement strand
AAAAAACTTAATTTTATCTTCTTAAAATAGTCTGCACATCTTCTTTATCGGTTTTTAAAGCAAAAACCTTGAGAATTTTTTACTTTTATGTTAATCTATTATTAAATAATAGCGGAAAATGGGAATTTTGTAGATATATTTGCCAAAACCAAGGTTATAGAAGCAATACCTAGGGTCAGTAAAATCTTTCCAGCAATATGAACTATATCATCAGGAAGTCTGGAATATTCCAGGCTAAAATAGATACCCAACATCAAACACCAAATAATAAATGGACCTTTGGTTGCTTGGATGATAATATCATCTATATTGGTAGAGGTTTTCTTTGCCCAATGAGAAACACGGTTAAAGAGAAATTTTCTCAAGATGTATCCTGTAATCAAAACAATTAAAAATATACTTGCCGGAATTACTATTTCCATAGACCTTTGAACCAACCAGCTTAAAATTTTCTCCATCGCCCTTATATACTGAAACAAAATTTGGTTTTCAGTAATCCTATGACAAAAAATCGTAACTATTCAGCCACAGAACTTGAGTCATTTATTAAGTTGCACCTTTATGATCTTTCCATTTTCCCATATCACAAGGGGTAATTTCTTTATCCTATGCTCTGCAATAACTTTTTTAACCGCATCTTTCATTGCTTTCTCTGCTTTTTTTCCCAAAGGCGTTAATGCTCTGGTTTTTTTCATCACAAGCCAACCTCCTCTTTTATATGCTGAAATAATTTTTTGTTAATAACATTTTCATATTCTCCCTCTTTTTCATAAATTATCATAGGTTGCATACCCGAATTATCAAAAATTGCTAAGTAATCTAAAATGGAAAAATAAATGTGGAATAAATTCCATAATGTCTTTTTAAACCGTCTCTTGACAATATATTCTGCTACACTATGACCACCTTCCCGCACCCTATTTTTAATCCTCTCAATACCAAGTTGATAATTCGGAATCCATAAATAATACATATAAACACGGTATCCTAACAACTTCATTTTTTGTAACATACTTAAATATGTTCTTCCTGATAATGTTGTTTCTATGGCAAATATTTTTCTTTCACCAACAAGCTCTTTAATTCTCTCAAGCACCATACGGCCTGCACGAATAGCAAATTTATCTGGTGCAAAAGGAGACAATCCTTGGGCAATCATATCAGCATTAACAAAATCAACCTTACCAACATAACGAGGAAAATATTCACAAGCAAATGTTGTTTTTCCTGCACCATTTGCTCCAGCAATGATATATATTATATGTTCCATTCTTTATCATCAGGTTAAGGGTTGCTTCCATTTCTTCCTTTTCTTTAAGATAATCTAAGAAATCAACCGCAACCCTTATTTTCTCCTCTGATAGTTTTTTCAACCACCCTTTTAGCTTTTTTCTTTAATCCTAAAGCCTTTTGAGTAGCTATCTTGCTTTTTTTTGAAACCATTGGAATTGCAGATATCGCCATATTTTTCCTCCTTTTATCCTTATTTAAGCCTATTTTACAAAAAGAAAATACCTATGTCAAGATTATGCCTTTATTTTACAATCTCAAGCTTGCCAATTGCCTTTTGGTTTTGATTATCCTTGCTTCCCTCCTTAAACCAAGGGCCATATCTTTCTCTTCTATCCTTCCATCTGCATATCTTATCCTCGTTCTTCCCGAGAACTTAAGACCCAGACGCTTAACCAAATCAACAGGTAGTAACACCTGAGTAGCGCCGGTGGCAATGATAGTCTCTACCTCAAGAGGCAAAGACCTACCCTCTTTTATCCGCTCTTCTTCCCACACATTCCACATCTTAACCTTCTCAATCACCTTACCCATATTTAATTCCCCTTTATTCAGAACAGGGTTCGCGGCAGCATTATTGCAGCCTGGATTGTTGTATAGCTTCCTGGCGCAGGGAAATCCGTTGCCTTTGCTTCATAAGAATGCGAAACAACCCCAAAGACTAAAATTAAGCTAAATATTAATCCTTTTACCTTCATCCCATCTTAAATCTCCCTTCTTGTAACTTAAGCAAAAGGTTAAACTTCATCAGAACATTGCCACATAGTCTTTTGGTATCTCTCCTGCATACTCTATGGCAATTCTATCCTCCCCTTTTGTCTCTAAAAGATTCTCATATATATCAGCCTTTCTCTTTGAATGGGCAATAAGAAACCCTTTTATTGGCCTTTGTAGCTCATCTATCTCAACCCCTCCTAGCAATAACCATTCTCCCCAATACCTTTTTCTTAAATCCTCTATACTTTTTTGTTCCATTTTTTCCTCCCATTTCTATTTTATAATTATTGCTTCATTATTGATAGTTGGATTTTTGCATAATCCGCTGGCACATACAAATCCGCTGCTCTTGCCCTTAAAGTAAACTCCGTTAGAATTTCACACGGGGCATTATACGCCGGTGTGAAAAAAGAGGATATCTTTATTGCACCCCGTGTTTCCACACGGGGCATTCTAACGGAGTAAATTCTTTTGAGAAAATTCCAAATCTAACTAATAATGTCCAATGTCCAAGCCCCAATGTCCAATATGGAATTTGTCATTGGGATTTTATTTGTCATTGGACATTGGGATTTATTATAATGATTACCGGAAAACCAATTGCTTTTTAGTATATCTCAAAAGAGCTAAAATGTTAGCTAACGATACGTTGTATGATAATATTCTTTTCATCTTTTAGGTATTGAGATGGGGTTTTATACCCCAAACTTCTAAGCCTTTTATTTTGATTGCCGTCTTTCGTCCTAGCTTAAATTTTCCATATCTGGTTTTATCGCAATAGTGGGTAAATCCCAGAAAGTCAAAAGTAGCTACCTTCCTGTCTTGCTTTTGTGCCTTCTGCCAAGTATAGCGACC
>JBFMED010000026.1:0-6026 GCA_040753475.1 bacterium | reverse complement strand
TTGATTCTGATTATAATATAATAAACAACTTTAGGGATACAGAATCTGTTCCAGAGATTACATCAAGCATGGAGGTTATTGATGGAATTAGTATTGTAAATTTAGGAGGGGGTTGGGATCAATTTGATTCGGGAACAATAAATGGAACAATAACGATTGAGACAGATTCGGGAAAATATATCTCAAAAGAGATAAACCTCACATATTATCCAACAGTTCAATCCCTCCTGGATGAGATAAATTCATCGGATGCAATGGTGGCAATAGAATATGATTCATCTACCGATAAATTTAAAATAAGCTCAAAGACAGAGGGTGCAAGGATATCCCTTTCCGAAACAGGAACTGTTCCATTCTTTTCAGAAGTAAATATTTCCTTAGGAACCATTGAGGGAGGAAATAATAATTCTGTGATGGACTTAGAAACAGAAAGGCCAATGCCTGAGGATGGATGGGCAGATACAACCTCTGCTGCGGGAACAGGAAGGGACTTTATAAGGATAAATGTTGCTTCAAATGAGGTAAAGGATGAAGAATTGGGAAGGGTAGGAGGGGGAAAGTGGGGAGCCAATATAGTAAAGGAACCAGTTGGTCTATTTCCTGCTGCTCCCCCTGAGCCCGTTTCTTTTGACCTTTTTCATTCAGATGTTGATGAAGATACAGTGGTTGCTTATTATTATGATTCAGCTGCTCCTCCTGGACATGAGGTTACAATGATTCCAAAAGAGCAGGTAGTATTTTTAGATAATGAGGGAACGGGTGGAAGGGATGCAATTACTATAGAGCAAAGTGCTGGTATTCCTCCAAATAACTCGGATATATGGGTAGACTATACCAGGCTTAATGCCTTTGACCTTAAAAATCCAGATGTTGATTCAACAAGCTTGGTGCTTAGAGTGAATAATGTAGTTCAGGATGTATCAAAGTTCACATTTCAGGATGGAGGGGGCTCAGGTGGGGTGGATCGGATAATTTTAGATGAAGCCTATACATCAGGGAATATTGTTGAGGTTGAATATCGCCAGGTCAATCCTCCATCTAGTGATGTATTCATTCCAAATGGCAATTTTGGAGCCGAATCCCTTGTTTTTACCCCAAATACAAGTGTAGATAATACATATATAGGTTATAAATCATCGGATGGGGGAGATTCCGTTACCGCTCAATATAATGAGGGATATTTCTATCTTTCTCCTGCCAAAATATATGATAGACTAGGAAAGCTTATAGAGATTTCCTATAGATTTGAGAGGCTTTCGGAAGATAAGTGGCTCTGGAGCATCTTAAATCCAGTGAACAACAACAAATTCGCTGGATATGGAATAGTTGCCTTTAAGGAGGGAAATTATGATGAAGAAAACTCAAAGGTCTTTGAGTCTCCCTCAGACGAACAGGCAGCGGGAACAAGGTTTAAAGGGGTCTACTTTAGCTCTCCTGGAGCAGTTCCTTCAGAGATAACCACCGACTTTATAAAGCTTCATCAATTTGCACAAACAGATACAAGGGCATCAGAATCCGATGCTGATACCTCTCAAGATGGATATGGAATGGGAAAACTTCAGGAAAAAAGCATAAATGCAAAGGGTATACTTGTTGGCAAATATACAAATGAGCAGGTTCAAGAGCTTGGACAGATAGGTTTAGCCACCTTCACTAATCCCTCAGGGCTCCTTAAAACATCAGCTACCTTCTTTACCGAAACCCTAAACTCAGGAAAGGCACAGATTGGAACACCAGGTGAAGGTGGATTTGGTTCTATCCAGTCAGGTGCTTTGGAGATGGCAAATGTTGACCTGGTTGAGGAATTTACTGACCTTATTATTGCCCAGAGGGCATTTCAGGCAAATTCTCGTATAATTGTAACCGACGACCAGATATTGACAGAAATTGTCAATATGAAGAGGTAATAAAAAATTATAAATTTTGAATTTTAAATTATTTAAACCTATAATTCAAAATTTATCATTCAAAATTCAACATTCATAAGTGATTATCCTTACCAGACTTAATGGTCAGACATTTGCCCTAAACCCCCATCAGATTGAGATAATTGAGGAAACCCCAGATACAGTAATTACCCTTACCTCAGGACAGAAGTATGTGGTCAAAGAGCCACTTGACAAACTAATTGAGCTTATCGTAAATTATAGAAAAAGATTGGGTGTTTTGGGTCAGGAAGAGTAAAATGAACATTGTTGAGGGATTAAGAAAGGTCTTACAGGAAATCCTGGTTCCTGAGTTAAGGGTTATTCAGGATACCTTAAAGGAGCATAGTGTTATCTTAAAGGAGCATAGCGAAAGATTTGAGGCAATCGACAAAAGGTTTGAGCAGGTTGATACAAGGTTTGAAAAGGTATTTAAGCAACTCTCCCTTATAAGGGAAGATTTAAAAGAGATAAATGTAAAGCTCGATCTTTCAGAGCGAATATCACGGCTTGAGGGTGCTCAAGATGAAATGAGAAGGGAATTTATGGAAAGGCTTTTTGGAAAAAGTATGGTTGCTTCTGGTTGAAAAATGGATTTGTCTTATTTAATCAGGGTTCTTCTTACCAAATCAAGGGCATAGTATGAGGCTTGTTCCTTTATTTGCTCCCTTTCTCCAGAAAACAAGAAATCCTTTACAATTGTCTCATCCTGTCTCGCAAGACCTATATAAACAAGACCTATTGGTTTTTCCTGGCTTCCTCCTGTAGGACCAGCAATCCCTGTAATTGAAAGCCCTAGGTCTACATTAAAGACCCTTCTTGCACCGATAGCCATTTCTTCTGCTGTTTTTTTGGAAACCGAACCATATCTTTCTATTGTTTTGTTTAAAACTCCAAGCATATCTACCTTTATGCAATTGGCATATGCAATTATTCCACCCTTGAAATAGCAAGATGCCCCTGAAACATTTGTAATGAGAGAGGAGGCAAAGCCACCTGTGCAAGATTCAGCAATGGCTAGTGTAAGCTTTTTAAGGTAGAGGATGTAGCCTACAACCTTTTCCAATGTCTCGTCAAAAGATGCTCCGTAGATAGAATCACCAAGCCGCTTCTTTATATTCTCACAAGCAGACTTTGTTAGTGAAGAAGCCACAGCCTCATTATCTGATGAGACAACAAGCTCTATATCAACGCCAAACCCTGTGCTTTTAAGCCCAATAGATACAGCCTTTCCCCATTTTGTAATATCCTCTAATGCCCTCTTTATCCTTTCCTCCTTTAAACCAATTGTCCTAAAAATCCTTGTCTCTTTTGTCATATATTCAAAAGGTGTAATTACAGGGTTGCTTATTTCTCGCCCCCTTGCTTTTTTACCTGCTCGCTTGACAATTGCTGGAAAGCGGTAAATGATTTAAGGGCTAAAGAGCCTTCCACGGTCTTGACTGCAATGTCTTGCACCTTCTGATAAGCCTCTTCCAACTGATGTGAAAGCCTTACTATTTCCTCATTTTGTTCCTTTGTTATCTTCTCTATGGTAAGCCTCCAATATCTCTTGCTTGGTGCTAGTAGGAGAAATAGGTTTATCTATCTTTTTCTCTGTCATATTATTTTTCCTCCCTTATTTTTCTTTATTATATTACATTAAGCTTAAAAATAACAAGAAAATTTTTTAAGAACATCCACGGCAATAAATATTTAGGCACTTATCAACTCACGATTGCTCATAATGAGTAGATAATGGCTCCAGCATAAAAGAAGTTTTTGCGATGCAAAATTTGGGTGATCCCGTGAGATGACGCAGGCTATCTCACGGGGGAACCTTTTATGCTGTGTTATCTGCTGTTGCCGCCTTTCTCATAGTCAAGCTACTTGATTTCATAAATATCGAAACTCCCCGGTATATTTTTCACATCGCTAATTCGGATGTGCTTTGAGGGTCTCGCAGAGAGCAGAAAATCCTCTAATATCCCAAAAAACCACTGTTAATGTTCTGCTTTGAATACTCAACAAATCAGGATTCTTATCGATTACTCCAAACACTTTCGGATCAAAATATCGCTTCAAGAAAGCAAGTTTCTTTTGGTACTCTATCTGATTAAAAGCTAGGTCTCTAAAACTGAGGGCTGTTTTAGTTTTGACAATAATTTCTTGTATCGTTTTCACCTCTGGAACACCTTTTGAAAGACAATCAAACGCCCCCATTTCAAATGCTTTGAAACGGTCAAGCTTTTCTTCAAATGCGGTTAATATGATAACCATTACTAACGGATCTTTTTGCTTCGCTAGGCGAAGAACATCCATACCGCTTTGTTCACTAAGCATAATAAGGTCTGTGATTATTACATCAATTGGTTGTGTCTCTGTGAGGATTTTTTGCGCTTCGTTTTCATTCTTCGCCGTCAAAATACTCCAACCCAACTGGGTGTTCGTATTCCTTTCTCCAGAGGATTTCGGTAGAGGAAGCGGCCATTTTAAAAGATAGGTTGTAGTCAAATCTGAGTATCTGCCATATACTCATACCTAGTGAGATAACCCTTTGGGCTAATGCAAGAGCCTCATCTTGCTGGCAATAAAAATAGCCAAATATGCCATCACCAAGCCATTTGTTATTTCTTCATATTTTATACCCATTTTCTATCCGTGTTTATCCGTGGCTGAACAGTTACCCTTTTAATAAGGCAATCAGCAAATTCCCTCTTTGAAATCTCATTAAATTCCTCAATGTTTCCATCTTTGTAAAGAATGGTTGGTTTTATTGTTTCTCTTGCAAAATCAGGGATTGCACAAACCACAATAAAGTCAAGGTTTTTTTCTCTTATCTTCTTTTTTGCCTCTTTTAACCTATTTTCTGTATCAACCGAGAAGCCAATAAGTTTTTGATGCTTTTTTCTTTTTCCTGCCTCCTCTAGGATATCGGGGTTTCTTGTAAGCTTTAGGGTAATCTCTTTATCCTTTATCTTTGAGGTAATTTTTTCTTGTGGTCTAAAATCGCAAACCGCGGCTGTGGAAACAAAAATATCACAATCTTTGAATGTTTTATTAACCATTTCTTTCATTTCGCTTGCGGTTTGAACCTCGTATCTTTTTATAGCTGAAGGGGTAGGAATGGATGTTGTGGTTATTAGGGTTGTATCCGCACCAAACAAGGAAAATCTCTCTGCCAAAGAATGCCCCATAATCCCGGATGAGCGATTTGAGACAAACCTTATTGGATCAATGGGTTCTTTTGTTCCGCCTGCGGTTATCAAAACCCTTTTAGAAGAAGCAATTTTGCTTATCTTAAGAAGAGAAATCGCTTCATCAACTATTTTCTCAATATCAGCCAGCCTTCCATAACCTTCACCTTCTGCAAGCTTTCCTTTCTCTGGCTCAATTACTATTATCCCATTTTCCTTAAGGGTTTTTATGTTCCTTTGGGTTATAGGATTTAGATACATCCCCTCATTCATTGCGGGTGCAATTATAATTGGTGCCTTCATTGCCAAAGCAATGCTTGTTAAGAGAGAATCTGCGATGCCAGATGCTATCTTTCCTATGATATTTCCAGAAGCAGGAGCAATGATGATCAAATCGCATTTCTTTATATGCTCCATATGGAAAGAGGGCTTGGTGGACACAGGGTTTCCCGAGAGAGTGGCAATGGTAAGCGGCGTTATAAATTTCTTGCCCTGTTTTGTCATTACCGGATGAATATCACATCCTAAGCTTTTAAGCTTTCTTATAAGCTCACAAGCCTTATATGCGGCAATGCTTCCTGTTATTCCAAAGATTATATTAGAATTCATCTGGCATATTCTTTATCTCTTTTAGGCTAAATACAGGGCCATCCTTGCAGACATAAACACTTCCAATGTTACATCTTTCACACTTGCCAATTCCACATTTCATCTTCATCTCAAGGGTTGTAATAATTTTATCATCAGAAAATCCTAGTTTTTCCAAAGAAGAACAAACAAATTTTATCATTATGGGAGGGCCACAGGTAATGGCAAATGTGTTATCGCTTTTTGGGGGCAGTTCCTCTAATACCTTTGGAACAAAGCCAATCTTTCCATGCCAGCCCTCTTTTTCTCCACAAGGATCAACGGTTAAAACAAGGTT
>JBFMED010000025.1:0-2183 GCA_040753475.1 bacterium | reverse complement strand
TTTCAAATGCTCTCCTGTCAGCCAATAATTGCAATAACAGGAACAAATGGAAAGACAACAACCACAACCCTGATTGGAAAACTCCTTGAAGATGCAAGGTTAAATCCCGTTGTTTGTGGGAATATTGAAATTCCCTTTACATCTTGTAATATTTCCAAAGAGAACATTGTTGTCCTTGAGGTATCAAGCTTTCAGCTTGAGACAATAATTGAATTTAAACCAAATATCTCTGTATTTTTAAATTTTGCACCAGATCACCTTGATAGATACTTAAATATAGAGGATTATATGAAGGCAAAGGCAAGGATATTTGAAAATCAAACAAAGGATGATATTATGGTAATAAATGCAGACGATCCTGTTGTGCTTAACCTTTCAAGGAGAAGCATGGCAAAACCATATTTATTTTCTACAAAACAAACCCTCCAAGAAGGCCTTTTCATAAGGAATAATTGGATTGTTGCGAGGTTTTCTGGTAAGGAGGAAAGGATATTTCCTTTGTCTGATATTAAGCTTATCGGCATTCATAACATTGAGAATATCCTTGCCTCTATCCTGATTGCCATTATTTTAAGGGTAGAGGTTTCATCAATAAGAGATACTATAAGGAATTTCAAAGGTCTTCCCCATCGGATACAGGAGGTAGCAAATATATCGGGTGTAAGGTTTATAAATGATTCAAAGGCTACAAACATTGCCTCTGTTATTGCTGCTTTATCATCATTTGAAAGGAAAGTTATCTTACTTGCGGGTGGAAGGGACAAGGGAGAGGATTATACAAAGCTTATCCCTTACCTTAAGGAAGGGGAGAGGCTTTTACAAAGAATGTGCTTGCTTTAAAGGAAAGACTAAATAATGTATGTGTTAGATAAGCAGAAATACTAAAATGGAAGAGGAATCTTTACAAAGAAATGCTAATATCTTTCTTGTTATAACCATTGCCCTTGTTGCTTTTGGTCTTCTTATGATCTTTAGTTCATCGGGCATAGTTACCCATACTCTTTCTAAAAAAGGGATGTATTATTCCCTGGTAAGGCAATTGGCTTGGGTTCTCATAGGCTTTTTATCCATCTTTATTATCATTATCTTAAAAAAGGATTTAGAATGGTGGAATAAATATTCATTTTTGCTTCTTTTTTTCCTTTTGTTGCTTCTTGCTTCTACCTTGCTTTTTCATACTGATAAGACCGCAAGGAGATGGATAATGGGGGGTCAGCCATCTGAGCTTGTAAGGGTATTTTTTATTCTTTACCTATCATCATTCTTTTCAAAAAAAGAGGATTCTAATGAAAGTTTTATAAAAGGTCTTGTTCCTCCCTGCCTTATTTTAGGGGTTATCCTTTCTATCCTTGCTGTTCAACCTCACTATGGAATGGCTGTATTCTTTTGCCTTCTTACCCTTTCTGTATTCTTTATTGCAGGAATAAAGATAAGGCATCTTTTTCTTCTTGTCCTTATCTTTTCTATTATTATGACACCAATAATTGGAAGCAAAGAGTATGCAAGGAATAGAATCAGGGCATTTTTAAGCAAATGTCCCATTGTTTGCAATGTGAAATGGGTTAAAGGATTTGTTGAAAATACCAGTGATAAAGAAGTGGATAGGTGGCAGGTTGAGCAATCAATAATTGCTTTGGGTTCTGGAGGGTTATTTGGTGTTGGATTGGGAAAGAGCAAGCAGAAACTTTCCTGCGTTCCCCTTCCATATACAGATTTTATCTTTTCTATTATTGGAGAAGAGCTTGGTTTTATTTTGGGAAGCCTTATAGTATTTGTTCTATTTGGCCTTTTTGCCTGTTTTGGTTTTTCCATTGCTTGTCAAGCCCAATCAGGCTTTCTTCTTGCCTTTTCTCTTACTTTTTCTATTATTCTTCAAGCAATTGTAAACATTGCAATTGTCTCAGATACCATTCCAACAACAGGGCTTCCACTTCCATTTATAAGCTATGGTGGCTCCTCTTTGCTTTCCAATCTTATCTCTGTTGGATTGATAATAAATGTAGGGTCTAGTCAGCATAATGTTTAGCGGTTGGCTAACAAATAATCTCTTTGTTTGTATGTTTAGCTACCCTATAGCTAGGCACAAAGGAACAAAGGGACAAAGGCACAAAGAAAGCAAGTAACAAATAAACTCTGTGCCTTTGTGCCTTAAGTGCCTTAAGTGCCTTAAGTGCCTATTTCCC
>JBFMED010000024.1:0-9264 GCA_040753475.1 bacterium | reverse complement strand
CCTCTGCATTTGAATAGGCACCAATTGAGCTGGTATAAACCACCTTTGAAATTTTATTTATTCTACAAGCCTCCAGAATACTTACATTCATCATCAATGTAGGAACAAAATGGCTTGCAATCTTTTTTTCAGCCACTTCCACCGAACCTTTGATTCCTGCTAAATGAAAAACAAAGTCAAATCCTTTTGTTATCTCTTTGGAGAAATCAAAATTTGTAATATCCCCAAAAATATGTTCTGCCTTACTCCTAACATTTATTTTATCCAATGAAACTATTCTAACATTTGCTTCACTATCACATAAAATATCCACTACCTGCCTTCCAATAAGCCCGGTTCCGCCGGTTATTAAAATATTTTTTCCTTTAAAACTTTTTAAAACCTCATCTTTTATCATTTTTTATCCTCCCACGATAAAGATTTCTATCAAGTAAGAGCACTTTTGTAAGTGCCAAGCCTGTAATACTAGCTACTGAAACAATACCGCCTTCTCTTATAGCATTGATAATTTCATCTTCATCCATCCGTATTATTCCACTTGAAAATCCTATAATTAGCATTTTGCCCAGGCCCTCTGAGTGAGGGGCTGGGTTCATATTTTATAAAAGGTTTTGTACCACTGAATTGTTTTTTTAATTCCATCATCCAGAGATATTTTTGGTTTCCATCCAAGAATCTCTTTAGCTTTAGTTACATCAAGACATAATTTTGTTTTTATGGTTGGCTTGGATAGGTCATATTCAATATCAATTTTTTTGCCAGAGAATTCAATGATTTTTTTTACAAGGTTATTCACTGAAATAGAACTTCCATACCCTACATTAAAAAGTTGAAATTTTTCCTTTTGTTTTTCAATTGCTAATTTTACAAGCTCTGCAAGGTCAGAAATATATAACAAATCTCGTTCTTCCTTTCCTTCTCCCCAGACGCTAATTTTTTCTTCATCCTTTGCAGTCATAACTTTTGCGACAGTTGCTCCAAAAACATGGGATCTTTCAAGGTCAAATTTATCATATGGTCCATAAATATTTGAGTGCCTTATGACGGTATATTTTGTTGTCCCTATCCTTGAATAGAATTCACACATCTTTTCATTGTAGACCTTTGTCCATCCTACACCAAAGTAACTTTGATAAATTTCTTTATTTGCATCAAAATCAGTTTCCTTAACGGGAACATCGCTTGGTTGATACATTACACTGCAACTGAAGAATATTACATGAGATACCTTATTTTCATATGCAGACCTAAAAATCAAAGAATTCATTACAGCATTGTCGGTAACATGATAATATGGTCTATTGATAATATCCTTTGCCCCTGAAGTTGTTGCTCCTGCCTGAATTATAATGTCCATACCTTCTATTGCTTTATTAACATCATCTTTATTGGTAAGGTCAGCTTTAATCATTTTAATTTTTGGATTATTTAAAGGCTTAGAGTTTAAATAGGTTCCATAAATCTCAAAGTCATCATTTTCTGCAAAGGCTTCGGCAATATTTCTGCCAATAAAGCCTGTCGCACCACATATAAGCAACTTTTTCTTAGACATTTTCCCTCTCCTCAATAAATTGATTAATAACTTCCAGTGAGGTTTTATTAAAAGCTGGAAAGATTGACGATATTTTAGTATTATTTATATTTCCTACATTATATATATAATTCCCGAATTGTACTTTTTTACCCAGCATCTTTACTATCTCAGATAAAACTATGTTTTTGGAAGAAGATAAATTATATATGCCTTTAATATCATTGTTGATTGAAAATTTTATAAAATTCAGTATATCCGAGTAAAGAACAAAATTGAATACAGAATTAGCAGATAAATTTATTGTTATGTTATTTATACTTTCTAAGATTTCAATTAGTGTATTTTTGCGTGAATATAATCCCAAAAGAGCTGTTGGGCGCAATATAATGTAGTTTTTGGAAAAGTTTCTAACAATAGATTCGGATATCATTTTTGTTATTCCATAAATTCCACAAATAGAATTAATTTCTATAGTTTCATCTTCAGAATGATACTTGTTATCTTTTGGATAAATATCTACGGTAGAAAAAAATATAAATTTTTTATGAGGAATAGAAAGCAGTTTTTTTGTAAGTAAGACATTATCCTCCAAATATTGATAAAGCGAATCAGAATTTATATTTACTTTTGAATTGAAAGCACAATGTATTATTATGTCAACCCCATCTCTTTTTATTTTTTCAAAATCTTCATCAGATGTAGATCTAGTTAAACCGATCCCCCCAATATTATTATAAATATATTTGCCAATGCCGCTGTTAACGCCTGTAGTAAATATTTTTTTTCGTTTTGCCATTATTTAAATTTTTAACAACTCCTTTATAGTTTCTATAATACTTTCTTCATCCAATCTATTTAATTTATGTAAATACTCTCTAGCTCCCATATCAAAAACATAAGCATCCTGCAATCCCATTCTTTTTAGTTTAATATTTGAGCCCTCTTTGTCCAATATACTTGAGATTAAACTATCTAACCCACCTTTGTTTATAAATGCCTCTTCAAGTGAGATAACATA
The DNA here is from genome assembly GCA_040753475.1 of bacterium. Lineage (GTDB taxonomy): Bacteria > UBA9089 > UBA9088 > UBA9088 > UBA9088 > JBFLYE01. The sequence continues at coordinate 6,712 of JBFMED010000024.1, read as the reverse complement.
TCTATATTTACTTAACTTGTCATAAAACAGGCCTTCATCTAATGGCTTTAATAAAAATATATCTATAACACCAATTTGAATTTTATCTATAAGGAGTTTTTCAGCTACCTTTAATGCTTTGTGGGTCATATACCCGGTAGAAATTATACAAACCTCTTCGCCTTTTCTTAATTCAAAAAATCCTTTTTCTAGCTCTATATCTTTATGTTCATAGATATTTGGTAGGGGCTTGCCATCAAGCCTTATATATTTAGGCTTTTTGTTTTTTACGGTATAGTCTACAAATCTCTCGGTTAATACCCAATCAGAGGGAGAGAAGAAGACAATATTGGGCAATGTCCTAATTATACTAATATCTTCAACACAATGGTGGGTTGGACCAGATACATCATAGCTTAAACCTGCACCAACGCCAATGAAGTTTACATTGAGCTCTTTTATCTGGGCTGATAATGAGAGATTATTCCTTATCTGCTCATAAGCCCTCATCGTTAAAAATGGGGCAATGGCATAGGCATATACATTAAAACCCTCAAGGGCTAAACCGGTTGAAACATTTATAAGATTTTGCTCGGCAATACCGACATTTATAAATCTATCCTTGAAATCTTCTTTTAATCTGTCAAGCTTTGGTGAACCAAAATCACCGGTTAAAAAAAATATTGAATCGTCATCAAACATCAAGTTATAAATTCTTTCTATAAAAACATCCCGCATAACCCTTTTTTCAATATTCATTTTAATTCTTCTATTACTTTGTCAATCTTCTCAGGTGGGATGTTTTTTGTATGGCTTAAGGGGTCATTTTCAAGGCTTAAAACACCTTTCCCTTTTATAGTGTCTGCGATCAATAGTTTTGGCTTAGAGCTTTTGTCATCTTTCAATCTTTTTAAAGAGCTATACAATTGACCAATGTTATGCCCCTCAACCCTTTCAGCCATCCATTTAAACATCCTAAATTTCTCTTCAATGGGTTCTAAATCTATTACATTCTTACAATAATCAAGCATACAGACCTTATTGTTATCAATTATTGCTATCAGATTATCTAATTTATGTTCTCCGGCAAACATAATTGCTTCCCATATTAAACCCTCATATAGCTCACCATCACCAAGGAGGACAAGCACCTTTTCGCTTCTTTCTTTTCTTTTTAAAGCCAGAGAAATACCGCAGGAAATCCCAAGTCCATGTCCTAAAGAGCCATTCATTGCTTCATATCCTGGAATTATGGCATCGGGAATTGCTCCCAGAAAAGAACCCTCTTTGCCTACCCTTTTTAACTCATCCATCTTAAAATATCCCAAATCGGAAAGTATGGGATAAAGCGAGATTGAACCATGTGCTTTACTAATGATAAATCTGTCCCTATTTTCCCATTTTGGATTAAGGGGATTAAAATTTAAAACCTTTCCATAATACAAAACAACAAATACCTCTACACAAGACAAAGAAGATGCCAATCTTGTCTGTTGAGCTATTCTATGTATATTCAAGGTCTCTTTTCTTACCCACAAAGCCTTTTGTTTTAAAAACTCAACATCTATTGACATATTTCTAAAAATTCCTCAACCGTATTGATAATATAATCCAATTCTTCTTTATTTAAATCCTGATGAACGCCAATATGAATAGCATTTTCTCCAATGTATTCAGAATGAGGAAAATCCCCCATCTTATATCCTAGAAACTTAAAGCCGTGACACTGAGTAGGCATAGATGAAAATAGGGTTCTTGTGTCAATCCCCTTTTTCTCCATAAAATCAACCAATTGGTTGCGGCTAAATTTAGCTTTTTCTTGAACAATAATGGGCAAGGCATGAGGACCTATTTCTTCATAGGGCTCTTTTTCTATTGAGGTAAGATAGGGAGAAAATTTTTTAAATTTCTCCATAAGATAATAAAGATTTTCCCTTCTTTTCTCAAGAATCTCATTATATATCTCAAGATTTCCTATGCCAATGGCTGCCTCTAACTCATTCATCTTTGAGGAAAAACCTATTCTTTCAAAGATAAATCTAATGTCAGCATTATCCCCAAAACTAAACCTTTTTGCACAATAAAGAGAGGCAAGATTAAGCACGCAAGATTCACACTTACAAGCTCTACCATGGCTTCTTAAAGACCTCAAAACTTCTGCAAAATCTGAATTATTGGTAGTAATGATTCCACCCTCAATGGTGGTGATAATATGTGCTACATATAGGCTAAAGGCACCCATATCCCCTAATGTCCCTGCCTTTCTATTTTTATAAGTTGCTCCGTGTGCCTCTGCTGCATCTTCAATTACATAAAGATTATGTTTCTTTGCAATAGTATAAATTGTATCCATCTCAGCCGGCTTTCCCATTAAATGAACCGGCATAATCGCCCTTGTTTTTTCTGTGATAGCATCCTCAATCTTTGATGGATTTATATTTAAGGTCCTTCTATCTATATCCACAAAAACAGGGGTAAAACCAGCCTGCAAAACTGCATTGCCGGTTGAAACAAAGGAAAGGGCAGGAAGGATAATCTCGTCCCCTCTCTTTGCACCAAAGTCATATAGCACAGCACATCCCAATGCATCGGCATCCGTGCCACTGCTTACAGCTATAGCCTCCTTTGTTCCCAATAATTCAGCAAACCTTTTCTCAAGCTCCCTAACATACTTTCCAGAGGACAACCTATTTGTTTCCAAAATTTCATTGATTATTTTCTTGGATTTTTCGGTTATGGTTATTGTTCCAAAGGGAATTTTCATTATTTAGCCTTCCATGGAGAAAGGGACAATTCTTCTCTCCAGTAATCCAATAGGTCCTTAAGGGTCTTTTCAAAAGGAATCTCTGGTTCCCATCCAGTTTCATTTTTAAATTTATCAATGCAAGGTATTTGCAGTGTTACATCAGATGGTCTCAAGCGAGAGGGGTCAATTTCTATTTTTATATCCTTCACGGAAGAAAGCCCAATTAGTCTATTTAACATTTCACCCACACTCATTGTCTCTTTTCCTCCTATATTATAGACCTCTCCCGGTGGGCATTTATTTACCAATATCCAATATGCCCTCACGGCATCCTTGACATCCAAAAATGTCCGAATGCTCTCCAGATTTCCTACCTTAATTATCGGTGGGATTAAATTTTTTTCAATTGAGGCAATTTGTTTGGCAAAACTAGATTCAGCAAAAACCTCACCTCGTCTAGCTCCCGTATGGGTAAAAAGCCTTGTCCTTATTGTCTTAATCTTCCAGGATAACCAATATTGAAAACCCAACATATCCTCAGCAACCTTGCTTACCGCATAAGGAGAAGCTGGTCTAAAGGGATTTTCTTCTTTTATGGGAACCTCATCCTCTTTTACTTGGCCATAACATTCCGATGATGAACAAATATGGACTATGGGGTCGTAGCTTAAGCTAAATTTTAATTCTTTTACTACCTCTAATAAATTACAGGTTCCCATTACATTTGCCTGCAAGGTAGTAATCGGTGAGCTAAAACTAAAGTCAACATATGATTGTGCGGCAAGATGAAAGATAACATCGGGTTTTTCCTTTATTAAGATGGCTTTCAAAGAAGGGATGTCCAATAAATCACCATAGCATAATTTAATCTTGTCAAGAATGTGTTTTATATTTTCTACCGGAGCTCGCCAACGCACTAAGCCTAAAATTTTATTTTCAGCAAAATTTGTAATAATATATTCTGCCAGATGGCTTCCCACAAACCCGGTTATCCCTGTAATTAAAACCTTCATCTCTTTAGATACCAATCATAGGTTTTTAAAAGACCCTCTTTTAACGATGTTTTTGCCTGCCAACCAAGATTTCTTAATCTTTCTCCATCAAGCACCTTGTAAGCCATACCATCGGGCTTATCTTTCTCAAAAACAATTTCGCCCTTAAAGTTCACTACCTCTTTTATAAGATAAGCAAGCTCTTTTATAGAAACCCCTTCTTGTGTTCCTATATTGATAATATCTGATTTATTATAACCTTCCATTAGAAAAATAGAGGCATCGGCAAGGTCATCAACATAGATAAACTCCCTTATGGGTTTTCCTGTTCCCCAGATTACAACATTATTTTCACCCTTTGTCTTTGCATTGTGAAACTTTCTTATTAAAGCTGAAATTACATGGGAATCATCAAGGTCAAAGTTATCATTTGGGCCATAAGCATTGGTTGGTATAGCAGAGATAAAATTTGTATTATATTCCTGATTATAAGCCTGACACATTTTTATTCCTGCAATTTTAGCAACCGCAAAAGCTTCATTGGTAGGTTCTAAGTAATCTGAAAGAAGATATTCTTCCTTCATGGGTTTTTGATATTCACAAGGATAGCAACAGGCACAACCAAAAAATAAGAGCTTTTTAACATTACAAAGATATGCTGAATGAATAATATTGCTCTGGATTGCAAGATTCTCATAGATAAACTTGGCAGAAAACATCATATTTGCTTTTATCCCTCCCACCCGAGCGGCTAATTGAAAAACATATTCTGGTCTTTCTGCTTGAAAAAACCTTTCTACCTCTATTTGACGGGTCAAATCAAGATCTTGGGAGGTTTTTGTAACTATATTTGTATATCCTTCATTTTTGAGTTTAGAGAGGATTGCAGAGCCAATTAAACCCCTATGGCCTGTAATATAAATTTTTGCATCCCTCTCCATTATTTTTGATAATTTGGCTGATAGACAATAATCTCAGAGCCGGTAAAATCAAATTTAAAGGGAACATATAGATAGCCTTTTAATGCCTCTCTTACCCTATCCTGATTTTCTTCCTCTACATAGAAGCACATAAATCCACCGCCACCTGCTCCTAATAATTTACCCCCTATTGCACCATTTTTAATCGCGAGATTATATATATCATCAATCTCGCTGGTGGTAATCTTGCTTGATAATCCCCTTTTTAGCTGCCAGGTTTCATTTAAAAGATGTCCAAAATCTAAAAAATTGTCTTTTCCCGAGGTAAGGATTTTATAAGCCTCATCTACTAGCTCTTTCATTTTAAATAAGTTATCCCTGTTCTTTTGTGTATTCTTTATCTGCTCTCCTGCTACCTCTGATGCATATCGGGAAAACCCGGTAAAAAAAAGCATAAATTTATTTTCAAAGCTTTTTAAATGGCTTTCTTTCATAATAATAGGATTTACAATAATCTCTCCATTTTGCAAAAACTCAATGGTATTTAGCCCTCCACAAGCAGCCCATACCTGATCTTGAGAACCCACATTTTCTTTTATAAGCTCCTGCTCAATATAGATTGCCTCCTTAAAAAGCTCTTCTTTAGAAATAACCTTTCCATTAAGGGCATATAGGGTTTTTAAAAGCCCTACCGTAAAGGATGAGCTTGAACCCATGCCTGATAAGGCAGGAATATCTGCATCACAGTGAATAGCCAATCCATCCTTAATCTCTAAATATTTTAATGTCTCCCTTACTGAAGGGTGTTGAATCTCATCCAAACCCTTTACCAATTCTGTCTTTGAATATATTACCCTATATTTATGCTCAAAAAAGGGAGGAAGCCTTCTACAGGTAATATAGCAATATTTATCAATTGCTGTCCCTAATACCTTCCCTTCATTTTCCAGATAAAAGGAGGGGTAATCTGTTCCCCCTCCAAAAAATGAGATTCTATGGGGTGTTTTTGAAATAACCATTTAATTCTTGCTCTGCTTTTTTATAATCTTCAGGAATTCCTATATCAATAAAATAATCATTGCTAATAAAGGCAAAGGGATTAATTTTATCAATATTTTTCTCTAAAAAATTTTCAAAGGAAAAGGCTTTTTCAGGAGGGAAAAAGTCCATAATTGCCCTTTTCATAATGTATATTCCACCATTTATATAACCCTTATCCTTAAAAGATTTCTCTTCAAACCTAATTATTCTATTGCCCTTTAATATTATAGAACCATATCTTTTAAAATTATACATTAGCTTTATAGCGATTGTCAATAGAGAATGCTCGCTACAATGGAAATTTCTCAATCCCTTTAAATTAAGAGCAAAAAATGTATCTCCATTCAAGACAAAAACATCATCTTCCTTTGTTCTTTTTAAAGCTTCATTTATAGCCCCACCGGTTCCAAGGGCTTCTTCCTCTATAACATATTCTATTTCTAATCCTCTGTATTCTAAACCAAAATAGTCTATAATAACCTGATGTTTATATCCTACTGAAAGTAAAACTTTATTTATATTTTGAATTTTTAGATAATCCATTAAATAGGAAAGAAATGGCTTTCCCTTTATCTCTACCATAGGCTTTGGAATATCCTTTGTAATACTTTGAAGCCTTTTGCCTAAACCGCCTGCTAATACTATTACTTCCACTAAATTAGCCACATATTTCCTTCTCAATAATTTCGCAAATGATATGTTCAATCAGAAGGTGCATTTCCTGGATGCGTGGAGTGTTATTTGATGGGGTTTTAATTACAATATCAGAAAATTCTTCTATTTTCCCTTTTTTCTCTCCTGTAAGAAGGATTGTTTTAATTTTAAGATTTCTTGCCTCCTTAAATGCCTTTAAAACATTCTCTGAATTCCCACTTGTAGATATTCCCAAAAGCACATCGCCCTCTTTTCCCAAACCTTTTACCTGCCGGCTAAAAACATCGTTATAAGAATAATCATTAGAAATGGATGTTAAAACAGAGGTATCTGTGGTTAAGGCAATAGCTGGCATAGGATTTCTATCTTTATAAAATCTG
>JBFMED010000023.1:0-4708 GCA_040753475.1 bacterium | reverse complement strand
CTTGATAACAAGCCTATCTCATCACCTACCTCAATTATCCCATCCTCTATCTTAATACCATCAATTGTAACTACCTTCCATCCCGCAGAAGAAAATTTTAGGGCTGTTTCAATATCCTTTACAATCAAAAGATTGGAGAATAGCCAATTTATGCCTTCATCCTTTATCTTAATAAGGTCTGAAGCCCTTCCAAGAACATTCTGGTGCTCTGGTGTTCTGGTGCTCTGGTGTTCTGGTGTTCTTTTCTTCAAGACAATAAATATTCTTCCTAGATTAACCTTCTTTGTATGAGAGATTAACCTTTTTATCTCATCCTCGCTTGCTACTATAGAAAAAAGCCTATCTCCTAAAAATCCATCTATTGCCTTTGCAAATTCATCATTTGCTTCTATCATCCTTTCCAAGATAGATGCCTCTTTTATAACCCCATCCTTTATAAGGGATTCTATTGCCTTCTTTTTAAGGGGAAGACTTGAGATAGAAGAAAGCTTATGCTTGCAAGATGCCTCCTTCCCCCTCATCTCATCAATCATTTTGTTTATCTTTGCCTCTTTGGCTAAAATATCATTTTCTCTTGCTTTAAGAGCATTAAAATTTCCCCTTTCTTTCTCTATTTTTTCCTTAAGGCTTTGGATTTGTTTTAATAATTCATCCCTTTTTAAAATTATTTCTAGCCTTTCCTTGTTTAGCTTTTCTACATCTTCACCTAGCCTTTTTGTTCTATTTTTGATATTTCTAATCTCCCTTTCGTCCTCATCCCTTCTTCCTTTTATTCCTGCCTTTCTGCTTAAACCATCAATAAGCTCATTTTTTAACCCATCCTCAATCTCTTGAAGCCTTTTTATTTTTTCTTTTATTTCTAAATTTTCTTCTAATAAACCAATAGCCATTTTTTCTGTCTCTATGTTTAAAAGCTCATCCTTTAAGCTTTTTTCTTTTGTCAAAAGTCCTCCCTCTTTTTCTTTGAGGCTAGATATTCTCTCAGAAAGAAAGACGAGCCTTTCTTCTTTTCTTGCTATCTCCTCCCTTAACTTTTCCTTCCTTTCCCTTATTTCAAAAAGGAGGTCGTCTTTTTGTTTTAGCCCTTCTACGAGCCTTTTAAAATCCTCCCTTTTCCCCTTTAAGATGGCCTCATTTTTTATAATTTCATCGTTTATCCCCTTTTCTTCCTTCTCCTTTAGACTTAATTCTTCTTTTTTCCTGTTATATTCCTCCCATAGGCTATAATATTTATAAACATTAAGCTCATCCTTTAGCCTCCTATATCTTCTCGCCTTTGATGCCTGGTATTTTAAGCTATCCCCCTCTCTTTTAAGCTCTGCCATAATATCAGATACCCTCGTAATATTCTCTAATGTTTTTCTTAAATTTCCCAAAGCCTCTTCCTTTTTTACCCTATAGCCGGCAATGGCTGATGCCTCTTCAAAGAGGTTTAACCTTTCATCAGGGCTTTTTAAAATAAGCTCTATTTTTTCCTGTGTCATTAAAAAATAGCCATCTTGTGAGAGGCCTGTGTCTAATAACAACCCTGTTATATCCTTAAGCCTGCAGGGTTTTTGATTGAGAATATACACAGATTCTCCTTGAGGAAATACCCTCCTGGTAAGCCTTACCTCAGGAAAAGGAGCTTTAAGGATGCCATTGTTGTTATCTAATAGAATAGAAACCTCTGCCATGCTGGTTGGCTTTTCCTCCTCTGTGCCATGAAAGATAAGGTCTGGCATAGATTTTGCCCTGAGAAGATGGGGATTTTGCTCACCCAAAACCCACCTTATCGCATCACAAATATTGCTCTTTCCGCAGCCATTTGGTCCAACAAAGAGGGAAATGGGTTGATCAAAGGCAAATTTCTCCCTTTTAAATGACTTAAACCCTATAAGTTCAAGGGAAGAGAAAAACATATATGGAAATTTAAGATTTATGATTTAAGATTTATGATTTATTTAACATTTTTGGATTATTAAAATCTTACATCTTGTAAAATCTAAAATCTTAAATCATTTTATGGAGATTTAATGCGTTAACTATAACTATAAATCCCTATATTTTTACCTCCCTCAAAAATTTTCCACTTTCCTCTGGAAGGGAGGTATTGATGTACATCCCAGAGCCAAGCTCAAATCCAGCTGCCTTTCCCATCCTTGGGACAATGCTGATATACCAATGGAAATAATTGGCATTTGAGCAATCAATGGGCGCCTGCCTTATGACATAGTTAAAATCTGGGTCAGATAAGCCAAAATATAGCCTTTTTAAGAGGTCTAAAAGGATGTTGCTTAAACTTTCCATCTCAAGATCATTTATCTCAAAAAAGCTTGCAAAATGCCTCTTTGGAAGGAGCCAGATGTGGAATGGTGAGAATGCAGAATAGGGAACAAAGGCAACAAAATCCTTATTTTCAATGATAATTCTTCTTCCATCAGCTATCTCATCTTCAATCATCTGGCAGAATACACAGGTATGGTGGTCGTCATAATACCTCATTGCCTCCTCAAGCCTGCTTCTTATGTGATTGGGAACAACCGGTGTGGCAATGAGCTGGGAGTGGGGATGCTCAAGGGATGTGCCAGCGGCTTCGCCGTGATTCTTAAAGATGATGACAAGGCTTATCCTTTTATCCTTTGCTATTTCTAAATTTCTCTCCTTATAGGATGTGATAATGTTAAGGACATCACTCTCCGGAAGGAGGGCTGTGGTAAGGTTATGCTTTGGCGTCTCAACAATCACCTCATGATAGCCAAATCCAGGAAGGCTTCTTACCAAGCCTGAAAGATAGGGCTTTTTCCAGGTAATATCAGGAACCAAAGCAGAAAATTTATTTGGGACAACCCTTAATTTCCATCCTTTATCATCTTTGATAGAAAAGACCTCTGCTGGTGTTTTGTCTTCATTCCCAGGGCAGAATGGACAGGTTTGGACAAATTCTAAACCTGGCTTTTTCTCTTGTTTCTTTACAAAATCCTCAGGCCTTTTTGCCCTCTCTGTAGCAATGACAACCCATTCTTTGGTAGCAATATTCTGTCTTAATTCTGGCATTTCATTAAATTATATGATGGGTCGGGGAGTTTTTAATAATATCCCGACCCATCATTATGTTAATGAGATCCTTCAGCCCTTCGGGCTTTAAGGATGAGCAGTCGGAAAAAACTCCCCGACTGCTCAATTATATATTTTCTCAATAGCTCATTGCAATAAAAAGAAAAAGATTTGTTTGAATTTTTTAAAGCCCTGCCTTGATAATATCGTGAATATGGATAACACCAATTGCCTTGTCTTCCTTGTTTTTAACAATTAAGGATGTGATTGAAAAATCTTCCATAACCTTTAATGCCTCAATTGCCAAACTATCCCTTTCTATTGTCTTTGGGTTTTTTGTCATAATATCCCCTGCCTTAAGAAAAAATATATTTTCCTTAAAATGCCTTCTTAAATCACCATCTGTAATTATCCCACAAATTTTTTTAAAAGCATCAACCACAATGCTCATTCCAAGCCTCTTTTTTGTCATTTCAATGATTACCTCTTTCATAGGGGTATCTTTATTTACAATAGGAATCTCATTTCCCTTATGCATAAGATGGGAAACCTTAAGCAAAAGCTTTCTTCCCAGGCTTCCCCCTGGATGAAGGAGGCCAAATTCATCTTCTGTTAAGCCCCTTTTTTCTAAAATGGCAATTGCCAGGGCATCTCCCATAGCCAAAGCCGCTGTGGTTGATGCGGTTGGGATAAATCCGAACGGACAGGCCTCCTTTTTTACCGAGACATCTATAAAAACATCTGCATTCTTTGCCAAAAAAGAGCCCTTTTTTCCACATAGGGCAACAATCTTTATCTTTAGCCTCTTTATGCTTGGAATAAGCCTGTTTATCTCATCCGTTGAGCCTGAATTTGAAACAATAACAAAGAGGTCATCCTTTGTTATCATTCCAATGTCTCCATGCATACCCTCGGTTGGATGGAGAAAAAATGCGGGTGTTCCAGTAGAGGAAAGGGTTGAGGCAATTTTTCCTGCAATTATTCCAGATTTGCCAACACCGCTTACAATAACCCTTCCTTTGCAATTTAAAATAAGCTTTATTGCCCTATCAAATGAGCGATCAAGCCTTTCTATTAGAGAAAGAATTGCCTCTGCTTCTATCTTTAAAACCTCCTTCGGATTCATATTTAATCGGGGCGAGCCGATTCGAACGGCCGACCCCCAGCCCCCCATGCTGGTGCGCTAAACCAGGCTGCGCCACGCCCCGGTTTTAAAGGATTTAGAAATTTAAGATTTAGGAATTTTTTTCAATTGTTTTAATCCTACCCAACTCATTTAATTGATGGGTCCGGAGTGTTTTCCGACCCATCATCCTGAGTACCCTCAAGCGTAGCGAAGGGGACGAAGGATCTCATAAGAGCCTTTAGAGATCCTTCAGCCCTTCGGGCTTTAAGGATGACCAGTCGGGGAAAAACTCCCCGACTGGTCATTTAATTATATTTAAAATCTCTTTTAATTCCCGTTTTATCTCTCTTATAAAACCAGGGGTCTCTTTTTCTTTTGTTCTAAGGTATCTTTTTACCCCATCTATGGTGAACCTTTGTTCGTACAGCAGGCTTTTTATCTTCTTAAGGAGATCAATATCCTCCTTTCTATACCTTCTATGGTCAGCTTTTGTCCTTTCTGGTTTTATTTCCTTAAAACAGGACTCCCAATATCTTAAAACATAGG
>JBFMED010000022.1:0-8193 GCA_040753475.1 bacterium | reverse complement strand
TCTTTTTTCATCCCCTATTATTGTTGAATATCTTAGGAAAAAATCCGATGAACTTGTAATTGTTTCACCCGATACAGGTGGTGTTGAAAGGGCAAGGGCAATTGCAAAGAGGCTTGATGCAGGGCTAGGCATTATTGATAAAAGAAGACCAGAGAAGAATAAATCAGAGGTTCTGAATGTCATTGGTGATGTTTCTTCTAAAAATGTTGTCATCTTTGATGACTTAATTGATACAGGAGGAACAATTGTAAATGCAGCGCTTGCCCTAAAAAGAGAGGGTGCCCTGTCTGTTTCTTGTGCAGTTACCCACCCTGTTCTTTCGGGGACAGCACAGGAAAGATTGGAAGGAGGAGAGGTAGAAGAGGTTATTGTTTGTAATACAATTCCTATTAAGGAGCTAAAATGCAAAAAGATAAGGGTTTTATCTGTGGCAAGGCTTTTTGGAGAGGCTATAAAGAGGACAAATGAGGAAACCTCTATAAGCTCCTTGTTTAACTAATTATGGAAGAATTGAAGGTAGAAGAAAGAAAAATAGGGACAAAAGGAGAGATTAACAAACTAAGGAGGGATGGATTTATTCCAGGGATTATATATGGACAAGATAAACCAAGTCTTCCCATATATCTTTCAAAAAGGGAATTTCTCTCTATATTACACAAGGGGAAAAGCCCCCTATTTTCTCTTACTATAGGAAGAAAAAAAGAATATGCAATTGTAAAAGAAAAGCAAATAAACCCTCTAAAAAATGAGGTCATTCACCTAGATTTTATGAGGGTTGATTTAAAGGAGAAGATAGAGGTTAAGGTTGGAATAAGGGCAATTGGAACCCCGCAAGGTGTAAAGGAAGGAGGGGTTCTTGAACAGCTTGTCTATGAACTTAATATAAAATGCCCTGCCCAAAGCATCCCAGAGGCAATTGATGTGAATGTAGAAGACCTGAAAATAGGTGATCTTCTTCACATAAAAGATTTCCCGGAATATGAAGGAATAGAAATTCTTGAGGATAAAGAAAAAATTGTGTTTTCTGTTATTCCTCCAAAGGTGGAGGCACCACCCACAGAGGTAAAAGAAGAATTAGCAGAGCCAGAGGTTATTAAGAAAGGAAAGAAGGAAGAAGAGGAAGTAGAAGGGTAGAAGACGCATAGCACCAATGATTCTTTTTGTAGGATTAGGAAATCCAGAGCCTTCCTATAAAGACACAAGACATAATTTGGGATTTAAGGTAATTGACCTTTTAAGCACAAAAACAAAGATAGGGCTAAAAAAGGAAAATAATTGTCTTATAGGATTTGGAAAAATAGACGATATAGATGTAGCCCTAGCAAAACCCCTTTGCTTTATGAATGAGAGTGGAGGCCCTATTTCCTCTATATATAAAAAATTAAATCCAGATGCAATGATTGTCATTCACGATGATATGGATATTACCCCAGGAAGAATAAAGATAAAAAAAGAAGGTCAATCAGCTGGTCATAGGGGCGTTTTATCCATAATCCATAGCTTTGGAAGGGATGATTTTCCAAGGATAAGAATAGGGATTGGAAAGCCAACAGGGAATGGAAGGGATTATGTTCTCTCTCCTCCCGATAAAGAGGAGGAAAAGGCAATTGAGGATGCTTGTAATATGGCAACCGATGCTTGTTTTATGATTGCAAAAAGAGGGATAAAAAAGGCAATGGATGAATATAATAGAAAGTCAGGAGTTAAGAGTTAGGAGTTAAGGAATAGAGGAATGATTGAGATTATCAAAGAGCTATGCACCGGTTGCGGGAAGTGTATAAAGGCCTGCCCTTTTGGGTTAATTGAGATAAGAGAGAAAAAAGCCTTTATAAAGGAGGGATGCAACCTTTGCTCTATGTGTCTTAATGCCTGTAAGCCAAAGGCAATAAAAATAGAAAAACAAGGGGGTGTTGGATTAAAAGAAAATAGTATTTGGGTATTTATCGAGCAAGAGGGTGGAGAAATAAACCCTGTCTCCTTTGAGCTATTATCCTCTGCAAAAAGGCTTTCCCAAAATGTATCAGCCATTTGTTTAGGGGATAAAATAGAAGGCCTTTCTAATCCCCTTATTGAAAATGGTGCGGATTTTGTTTTTCTGGTTGAAAGCCCAAACCTTTCATACTATTCAAACATCTATTCAAAGATATTGGCTGATATAATTAAAGAAAGAATGCCAGAGATTATCCTTATAGGAGGAACAGCAATTGGAAGGTCTTTGGCTCCAAGGCTTGGCGCTTTGCTAAAAACAGGCCTTACCGCAGATTGCACAGAGCTAAAGATAGAAGATGGCAAATTTTACCAGATAAGGCCTGCATTTGGTGGAAATATTATGGCAGAGATACTAACAAAGACCCTGCCCAAAATAGCCACAGTAAGGCCAAGGGTAATGAAAAAGATAGAGCCTAATTGTGAAAGAAAGGGAGAGGTTATAAAGATTACACCAAATATTTTAGCTTCAGAAATTAGAGAAAAACGGATTGAGATAAGAAAAGAAGAGGTCGGTTCTAAAAAGATTGAGGATAGTGAGATAATTGTCTCTTTTGGAAGGGGTATAGGAAAGCCCGAAAACATTAAGATTATAAAAGAGCTTGCCGATTGCTTAGGAGGAGCATTAGGTGCTTCGCGTGCTGCGGTTGATGCTGGCTGGATTTCTCACCTTCACCAGGTTGGTCAAACAGGAAAGACGGTTTCTTGTAAGTTATACATTGCCTGCGGAATTTCTGGTGCAATCCAGCACCTGGTTGGAATGAGAAGCTCTGATTGCATTGTTGCAATAAACAAAGACCCTCAAGCTCCCATATTTGATGTTGCAACCTATGGAATTGTTGGTGATTTATTTGAAATAATCCCAATGATGGTAAGGGAAATTACAAAAGAAAAGGCAAATTATGTTAGCTAAACAATTGCGATTTCTTTACCATATCCCTATACATCATCTCTGCTAGGCCTAAGCTTCCATTTTGTGCGATTGCCTTTGCATATTCATCATAGAGCATATCGGTAAAGATCTCCTCTCCTTGCCCACCATCAATAAAGCCTGATTTGTCAATTGTTTTCCTTAATCCCTCAAGCATCTTTGAAATAAATATTGCCTCAAACTCAACACAGGCAGACCTTAATTTCTTTTGATCTACCTGTGTCTTGTAAAGGTTTAATGGATAAGATTCTATCTTCATTACTTCTTCACTTTCTTTTCCTTCTTATCCTTCTTATCCTTCTTTGGCTTCTTTGTTTTCTTCTCCTTCATTTTTTCACCCCCATTACATTATTATAATTTCAGCAAATAATGCACCTGCCTCCTTCATTGCCTGAAGGATAGAGACAATGTCAGATGGATTTGCACCAATAGCATTCAATGAGGAAACAATCTCTGAGACAGTTATTCCCTCATTCATTAAAATAACACTCCCCTCTTTTTTCCCCTTTTCCTCTCCCTCTATAACAACCGAGAGGTTTCCATGCGATATAGCACATTTTGAAACCCTTATCTCCTCTCCCATTACAATGGTTCCTGTCCTTTCATTTATCACAATCTTTGCCTCACAATCTGGCTTTACAGATAAATTCTGGGTAATTGAAACAAAGGATACAGGGTCGTTTTTAAATTCCTCTGGAATTTCTATCTCAATAAGGGATGGATCAATTGCCCTTGCTATATTTCCAAAATGGAGGTTTATTGTATCTACTATGGATGAGGCGCTTGTAAAATCCGGGTTTTTAAGGTATAGGGATATTGTTTTGCTCTTAAATATATCATCGATAACCTCCCTTTCAATTATCGCACCATCTACTATCCTTGCTACAGTAGGATGGGTCTTGGTTAGCTTTCCCATTGAGATTGGACCCTGGGCAATTGCATAGACAATGCCATCAGGACCAATTAAGGGTGTCTGGATAAGAATACCGCCCGAGAGGTCTTTACAATCGCCAATGGATGATATGGTGATGCTTATCTTTGCTCCCTTTCTGGTAAATGGAGGAAGCTCACTAGAGACCATAACCGCAGCAACATTCTTTACCTTCATCTTTGTCTTATCAACATATATCCCAAAATTGGCAAGCATATTGGCAATAGAATTGGCGGTAAAGAATGTCCCTTTAGAGTCCCCTGTTCCATTTAAGCCTACCACAAGACCATAGCCAATTATCTGATTTGTTGTCATCCCTTTGATATTTGTAATCTCCTTTATCCTTACCGCAGGTATCGCAAAAACACTAAATAAGCCAATAGCCAATAGCCAATAGCCAATAGCTTTGAGTCTTGAGTCTTGAGTCTTGAGTCTTGAGTCTTGAGTCTTGAGTCTTGAGTCTTGAGTCTTGAGTCTTGAGTCTTGAGTCTTGAGTCTTGAGTCTTGAGTCTTGAGTCTTGAGTCAATACCTTTACCTTTGACTTCCGACTCCCGACTCCCGACTCTAGACTCTAGACTCCTGACCCCTGACCCCTGACTTTTGACTTCCGACTCCTGACCCCTGACCCCTGACCCCTGACTCCTGACTCCTGACTCCTGACTTTTCATCAAAATATCCACCCGAAAAGCTTTTGGAATATCCTTACTCCAATAAATGGCTTTTCCTTGCTTGAGAATTTAGACTCCCCTTTATATTCAATCTTTGCCTCTGCCAAATATGTTGAAAGGACAACATTATCTGGATCAATATCCTCTGGCCTTGCAATACCAGAGACATAGACAACCTGCTCTTCATTATCTATCCGAACCCTCTTTTCTCCCTCTACTAATAGATTTCCATTTGGCATAACCTTTAAAACAGATGCAGTAACCTTTGCCTGGATAGAGCCAGCCTTTGATGTAGCACCTGATCTTTTATACTTGCTTTCTCCCTTTAAACCAAGCTTTGGGATAAAATCTAATTTACCCGTGCCTTGTGGAACACCTATCTCTAAATCCTTATCGCGCTTGGAGGATGACATATCCTGTGCCTTTGCAGATTCCACAATAACCACGGTAATGAGATCGCCTATCCTTGCGGCTTTATGGTCTGAAAATATGCTTTTTTCAGAGCTCTCAAGCCACAAGCTCCCAGCAAATATAGGAAAAGCAATAAGTAGACAGTAGACAGTAGACAGTAGACAGGGAAGAGATTTTCTTAATAAATTCTTACCACAATTTTGCATTTTGAATTTTGCATTTTGCATTTTCTTATCTTACCTCAACAACCCCCTTTTCTACAACAATTCCTTTAATTATCTTATTTGATGCAAGATTTCTAATAGAAATCTCTTTTCCTTTATAACCGGTTGATATAGCCATTCCCTTTGTTTTTATAGAAAATCCATTGCCATTCTTTAGGAGAGAAACAATATCGCCAAAATGGATTAAAGGAGGCTCTTTTATATAATGTGAAAGGATTATACCCCCTTCCTGGATTCTCCTTCTTACCTCTTTTCCAACAATTTTTTCATTTTCTGTAATATACCCAGATATGCTTGTGATTTCCCTCTCTTCTTTTTTTATCATATCCTCTGTGATGATGTCTTTTGTGTTTAATGGCTTTGCCGCAACAAATACATCCTGAAATCTCCTTATTCTAAAGGATTGCCTTATCCTTTTATACTCCTTTCCATCAAGTAAGATTTTTATCTCAACCAAGGCATTCTGATATGAAATACTAGGATTTGCCTCTAGTGTAAGGTTTCCATCAGGAAGGGACAGGTCAGAAATCCTCCTTTCTTCAATCTCAATCCTTCCATCTTGAATAAGGCTTTCTGTCTTTTCTTTTGAAACCCTCATTATCTCATCTCCCGAAAGAATTTGTGCGGATACATTAAAAACTAGGAGTAGAAGGTAGAAGGTAGAAGCTAAAAGGTAGGAAAATAGTCTTGAGTCTTGAGTCTTGAGTCTTGAGTCAATACCTTTACCTTTGACTTCCGACTCCCGACTCCCGACTCTAGACTCTAGACTCCTGACCCCTGACTTCTTCCTCATCTCTTCAAGGTGGTTACCACACCCAGCATAGCATCCGCTGTCTGGATTGCCTTTGAGCTAAATTCATAAGCCCTTTGGGCAACAATCATATTAACCATCTCCTCTACAACATTTACATTTGACATCTCGATAAATCCCTGAGCAAGCCTTCCAAATCCACCCTCCCCTGGTGTTCCGGTTAAAGGCTCACCTGATGCGCCGGTTTGCTTTAAGATATTCTTTCCCATCGCAGATAAGCCAGCTGGATTTATAAACCGGACAAGCTCTATCTTTCCAATCTCCTCTGGTGTCTTTATATCCCCTCCCATTATGGCAAATACAGAGCCATCCTCCATAATGGATATTTCTGTTGCATCCTCGGGGATGGTAATTTCAGGTTGTAAAATATATCCATTTGCATTTACAATTCTTCCCTCTGCATCCTTTGAGAATACCCCGTCCCTGGTATAACCTGTGTCGCCATTTGGAAGGAGAACCTGGAAGAAACCAGGGCCTTCTATTGCAACATCCAATGGATTCTTTGTCTCCTCAAGTGAGCCTGGTGTTTGAATCTTTTGTGTCCCTGCTACCTTTACACCATGGCCAACCTGTATACCGCTTGGTATTTTTCCTCCCCCGGTAACCGGTGTTCCCGGAAGCCTCAATGTTGCATAAAGCAGGTCTTCAAATTCTGCCCTATCCCTTTTATAGCCTATAGTATGCACATTTGCCAGGTTATTGGCTATTACATCAAGGTGAAATTGCTGGGCATTCATCCCTGTTGCCGCTGTCCATAAACTTCTTTCCATTTTATACCTCCTATGCTAATCTTCCAAGGTCATTTATAGACCTTGAAAGAAGCTCATCATATGTTAAGGCAACCTTTTGGTTTGCCTCATATAATCTTTGAACCTCAATCATCCTTACCATTTCCAAGACAGGCTCGCAATTTGAAGCCTCAAGAAAACCTTGCTTTACCTCAGAAAAGGCATTTTGAGGCATCTGGTCTGTCTTAAATAATGTATCGCCAATCTTGTTAAGATTATTCTTATTTTCAAAATCTACTAATTTAAGCTTCGCTATTTCCTCGCTACCAACCATTATTGTTCCATCACTTGTTACTGTAAAATTTGCATCTTGTATTTGAATGGGTGTATTAAGGATTGACAAAACCCTATTCCCCGAGAGGGTTGCTAAAAATCCATCTTTGTCTAATGTAAATGCCCCATTCCTTGTGTACATTTCGCCGTTTGGTGTTTTAACAGCAAAAAAGCCATCGCCATTTATTGCTAGGTCAAGAGGATTTTCTGTCTCCTTTATTGCTCCTTGGGTATGTATGGTTGCTATATCAGCAATTCCAACACCCTTTGGTAATTCTCCAACATAAGGTGCAGGATCAGATGTTCCAATGGGTGTTTCTATAATCTCATCATAAAGCCTATTTATCTTGAATGAACCAAATTCTTCAAAAACCATCTCATCCCTCTTGTATCCAGATGTTTCCACATTTGCCAGATTATTTGCTATTGTCTCAATATTTCCCCACAAGCTATTCATCCCCATTGCGCTAAAGTAAATTCCTCTTTCCATTTCACCTAATATATCGGAAAAATAGAAAAAATACTTAAGAAAAAAATAATAGACTCATCCCGGATTATAGTGAATAGGGTATGGGATAGGGTTTAAAAATGTCCAATGTCCAAATCCCAATGACAAGATTGGACATTTATTGGACATTAAGCTTAAAAAAATGCTTGATTTTGACTAAAGAATTTGATAAAATATGTGATATAAAAATTCGTGAGGTGATAAAATGGAAGTCTTTGGAATAGCGGTAGCAATCCTGACGGGAATTCTTACCTATCAAACCTGGAAGAATGGCAGATGGATGAAGCAAGCACATGAGGATACCCAAGCCTTGATAAGGGAAATGCACAATGATACAAGGGAAACCCTTAAGGAATCAAGGAAAGAGAGCCAAGAGGCATTTTCTAAGATGGACGAGACCCTTAAAGAAATAGCCAGGCTTATAAAAGAGGGTCAAGAAACCCTTGGTAGGCTTATCGTCTCAGAGGGAAACAAAACCCGAGAGGCAATAAAAGAGGCAAAATGAAGATAAAACCCCTCTTCTTCCTTCTTTTCTCAACCCTTGCCTTCTCTGATCTCCCCCTTCCTACGATTGATACAAGCAATGGAAGCCTCAAGCTTTTTCTTTCTGACCTTAAGATTCCAGGAAGAGGAATAAACTTAGAGGTAACCCGAAGCTACT
>JBFMED010000021.1:0-10641 GCA_040753475.1 bacterium | reverse complement strand
TAATTATTACACCCTCCTATCCCAGCGACGAATCCCCTGAGATAAAAGGCCTATCAAGGATAAGCGTAAAAATAAGCAATTTGGAGAAAAATCCTTTGTGGTGCAAGATAAATAAGGTCTCATTCGCTTTACAAGGCTTTATTTTCATAAATGATATAAAGACAGAAACAAATTGGAAGCTTACCTCCTTCTCAACCCACTCTTTAACCTTTGAGGGAGAGCCTTTATTAAGGGGCTCATCCACCATATTCTCTATTCTGGTTTGGAATCCAGAAGAAAAAGGGCTCTATCTTCCCAGAGGAACACAGAGCGAAACCTCCTTACTTAGCTTTGAGCTAACCGGAGAGCCAATTGAGGTAATTGAGCCAAAGGAGAGGCTCTTTCCTGTCAAGATAGAATGGGAGGAAAACTCATCTGATGAAATTTGTGTTAGCTCTAATGTGAAATTTACCATAACCAACCCCTTATCAAACCCCTTATGGTGCAAGATTATCCAGGCTTTAATCATTTGGGATGAGAATACATTTAAAACAAGGACACAACAAGGAGCAATTCTCGGTAGCTGGACAGTAATAAAAACAGGGGGAACCTATACATATCTTGAGGGAATCCTTGATGTAGGAAGCATCTCAACCCTTGTTCTTCCGGTTACAAACCCAAGTTTTGAGGGAGAATTTAAGCCAGATGTCTATTTTCTGGAGAAAAACCTTTATACATTTAAAGGTATGGTAAGCCAAAGCCTTAAGACAAGGATTGAGACAGAAAGGGCATTTAAAGTAAATGTAGAAACAAGCCAGGGTTTTTCTAATGAAGAAGGCCAGGCAAGCGAGCTTTCTTTAGTAATCTCATCTGATCCTAAAAACCCAATGTATTCAAATGTAGAGAAGATAGAGATTGTCCTTCCTGATTTTGGTGTTTTAAATACAATAGAAAATCTATTCTCAAAGGATTGGAAAATAATCGGGATTAACCAGGGAACAATTACCATAACCAGCACCTCATACCTTAAGCCAGGAAGGGAAATATGTGGAAAGCTCAAGGTAAAGAACCCAATACCAGGGGAATATAAAGCAAGATTGTTGCTTTATGAGACCTGCGGGATAAACAAAGAGATAGAATCGAATTGCCTAACTATAGAGCCAAAGACCATAAGGACATATACTGGAAGTGTAAGCTTTGAGGCAAAGTCATCCCCTGAGGCAGGGGCGAAATCAAAGCTTTTGCTCTCCATAACAAACTCTCCCTCTAATAAGCCATTCTGCAAGGTAGGCAGGATAAAGATAAAGGCAGATTTTTCATTATTACAGGAATGCGATATTGGGCATAGTTGGAGGGCAAAAAATGAGGGTGGGACAATAAGTTTAAATGGCCCTTCCCTCCTTCCTTCCGAAAGCCTCCAATTCCTTATTCCAGTAAAGAATCCAAGCAATCCGGGAGACTACCCACTTAATATAACCCTGATTGAGGAAACAGGCTTTGAAACACCAATTGCCCTTTCTATTTCTGTTGTTTCTACAAAGACAAGGACATTTGTGGCAAGTTTAAATTTTGATGAAAGCTCATCAGAAGAGCCAAATGCAAGGAGCAAGATAAAGCTAACCATAAAAAACCAAACCAATCTTCCCTATTCCTCAATTTCCAAGCTAAGCTTTGATTTCTCCCCAGATTTTATCATAAATGAGACACAGGGCCAAAGCAATAACATTGGGAATAATTGGTATCTTTTAAGGGGAACTAACTCAGGGGAGGCAATTTTACTTCCCAATCCAAGACTTTCGGGAAGGCCAATATCTTATAACGAGCAGGGAATATTTAGAATAGGTGTGGTTAATCCACCCCAGACAAAGACATATACCTACAAGCTTTTCATTGAAGAGGATATTGGGCTTTGCTTTGAAGGAAGCCTTACAATCTCGGTTAAGAATTATATCCCAAGAAATTATTTCTTTAGCCTCCAAAGGGATGTTTCACAATCGGATGAAAAAGGGGCAGAAAGTAAGCTAAATCTTATGGTGGCAAATATAAATTCTTATGATTTTATCTCTGTCTCTGGGATATGGATAAACATCCCCAATTTTCTCTTTTCTGATTGTGGGGCTCTTTCCTCGGGGTGGAGGGTAAAGAATATAGGCACAGGGAGCATTTTGATTGGATATTTTCAAAAATTGGGTGGAAGTCCAATAAAGAAAGGCGAATCAAGGAATTTTGTTTTATCTATTTTAAATCCAGAAACTGCGACAAGCTATACCCCAAGCATATGTGTTATGGAAGAGACAGGGTTTTCAGCAACCTACACACTTTCACAATTAAGTGTATCTGGGATTAAACCAAGGAGCTATACAGGAAATATAGCCTTTAAAGAGGATTCTTCCGATGAAATTGAGGCAAGCTCAGCCATTAAGCTCTCTTTGGAGAATAATAATGATTACCCTTGGGCATTGGT
Organism: bacterium; assembly: GCA_040753475.1. Lineage (GTDB taxonomy): Bacteria > UBA9089 > UBA9088 > UBA9088 > UBA9088 > JBFLYE01. The sequence goes on along the minus strand of JBFMED010000021.1, from coordinate 8,198 downwards.
TAATAAGATAAAAATTTCTCTGCCCGATTTTGTCTTCTTATCAAGTGTTGACCTCTGGAATGACATTGGTTTTGGCTGGATTGTTTCTGAGAATAGGGGAGATGAAATAACCATTGAACCAAACCCAAAGATTGGGGGACAGGCAATTGATAAAGGGGTAAAGAAGACATTCAATCTTGGTGTTAAAAATCCCTTAATTGCCTTCCCTGATTATGAATATAGCATTGAGGTTATTGAGGAATGTGGGCTTTCCCATACTATCTCTAACCAAATATTGGTTAATGATAAAAAGGATAGGGATTTTTCCCTTTCTATTGGATTTTCTGAGGGCTATTCTGATTTTTCAAGCGCTAAAAGCAAGATTGAAATTACACTTGAAAATAAAACCTCTAATCCCTCCTGGAGCAAGCTTAATGGACTTTCCCTTTTCTTTCCAAATTTCTCCTTTGAATTTTTGGATGATTATGAGAAGGATATCGGAAGGGGATGGAGACTGGGGACAATTACCCAAGGAATGATTTCGCTTATTTCAGATCCAAGATACGGGGCAAGCCTTGTTTCAGGAGGGGAGAAGGTTGTCTTTACCTTGTCGGTCTTAAACCCAAAGACACCTGGCACTTTAAGTTTACAAAAGGCTATCTTCTCTGAAAATAACGGGCTTACCTTTGAAAAAACCCCTCTCTGCAATCTCTATATAAGTGATGCAAGCAAAAGGCAATTTCAAGCAAATGCCACATTTCTCCAAGGGTTTTCCGATGAAGAAAGGGCAAGCTCAAAGATTGTCTTACAGATTCAAAACCCACAAGAAAACCCCTCCTGGACAAAGATAATTGCAGCTGAAATTTCTCTTTCTCCCTTTATTTCCCTTTCTATTTCTGGGGATGATGTCTCTGAGGGATGGGTGATTTCTGAATATAGCCCTAGTAAAATAAGGATAAAGCCAGGGGAATTGGGAAGGAGTATCCTGGTTGGCGAGATAAGGAATTTCATCCTTTTAGTTAAAAACCCGAAATATTCAGGGACACATTCAATAAAAATAACCCTTGAGGAGGAGACAGGGCTTAACACAGAGCTTTCTTCCTCCCTTTATGTAAATGGTCAAAGGGAAAGGAATACCTTGGTAAGCTTTAGTTATCCAGAAGATAAATCAAATGAGGAATATGCAAGATCAGAACTTAGGCTAAAGGTTTGGAATAACTCAAGCCTTTCTTATTCTAAAATTTCTGAGATAGAGATTTACTTTGGATACTTTGGACCAACGCCATTATGTGAGGTGGATTTGCTTAAGGATATTGGAGAAGGGTGGATAGTAAGCAAAAGGGAGGGAAAGAAAATTACAATTAGGGCTAATAAAAAGGAGGATTTTATAGAAAAATCATCCTTTAAGAGCTTTACTATACCCATACTAAATCCAGGCAGGGGAGAATGGACCCCCGAGATAACCCTTATAGAGGATATTGCCATTTCTTACCCACCAAGCTTTGTTGAGCCGATTGTAATCAAGGAGAAAGCAGAAAGGGAGGTTAAGGCAGAGATAAGCACATCAAATGGCTTCTCAAATGAGGAAGGGCTTTCTTCTTGTATAAATTTAAAGATAGAAAGCTCTCTTTCAAATCCTAAATATTCAAAGATATGTGGGATTGAGGTTTCAAATATACCATTTAGAAAGGAGCAGGGAACACCTAGCCCTGGATGGAAGGCTTTTGTCTCCACATCTTCCTGCAAAATTCTTTTGGTAGATGGAGAGCCGATTAGCCGGGGATTGTCTTGTGATTTTAAAATTTCCATTACCAACCCTCCGGCTGGTTCTTATAGCCCAGATATTATTGTTTATGAGGATAATGGGGCAAGCTATACGGCAACCATAAAAACACCTTTGGTTATTTCAGGAAAAGAGACAAGGGATTATAAAGGAAGTATAACCATACAGGGCTCAGCTGAAGAATATGCCATCTCTTTTTTCAGCCTCTGTGTCTCTAACCAAAGTATTCAGTTCTATGCAAAGGCTACCTCAATAAAACTTAAAATCCCTGGTTTTGTATTCTTAAGCCCTTGTGATTATTGGAAGGACATTGGCTCTGGCTGGTATCTTGCCGAAAAAGGGGAAGATTGGATAGTAATAAAGCCAAATCAGAAACTCTCTGGCTCTTTTCTTTCTCAAAATGAGACAATTATGGCTTCATTTATGGTAAAACATCCAGGGAAAGGAGATTTTATTCCTGAAATAGAGATATTAGAGAATAATGGGTGGAGGGGAACATTTAGCCTTCTTAAGGTTAATATAACAGATAAAAACACAAGGAATTATAAAGCAAGCCTTGAAATTCCAAGCTCCTCATCAAATGAAAAATTGGCAGAATCGTCAGCTATTTTGGAAATTGAGAATAATAATCCCTCCTCTTGGATGAGGATAAATAAAATTGAGGTTTTGGGGATGGAATTTTTAGAGAAAGATGGGCTAAAGGATGGCTTTAAGCTAGAAAGAACACCCTCGGGAATAATTCTCTCTTGTCTAATTGGGGTGGGAGAAGAAAGAAAGATTAACCTTGTTACAAAAAATCCCGATAAAGTTGGAGAATTACTTGGAACAATCACCCTCTATGAAGATAGCGGATTTAGCTTTATTCTCCCATTTTCGCTTGAGATAGTAGATAGCCTTTTAAGAGATTATAAATCATCCATTCAATGGGAGGGATGTGATGAGGAGGGAGCAAATTCATCCATTGGCATTACTTTGGAGAATAATAATCTCTATCCCTGGTCTAGGATTAAAACAATTAGGCTAGGTGCAGAAGAGGGGGGATTCTTCTTTACCAATTCTATTGGCGAGGTTGTTTCTTCCTTTACGGTCAAATATAATGATGGAAAGAGGCTTGAATTGGAAGGACTTGGCTCTAGCTCAACCCTTATCCTTAATGTCAGAAACCCCCTTACCTTAGGAAGCAAAAGCCTAAATCTTAGCATAGTTGAAGAAACAGGCTTTTCCTTTGCTTTGTCCTTAAATCAACTTTATGTAAAGCCCCAAAACCCAAGGGTTTATGAGGCAAAAACCGGGTTTGTCTCTTCCTTCTCCCCTGAGGTTTCTTGTTATTCCAAAATATTCCTTGAGGTTAAAAACAATGAGGCAAATAAATATCCGATAAATTATATTCTTGTAGATGCATCAAGATTGGGCTTTTATTTTACCGACCCTCTATCATCCAATGTAGGTGAAGGGCTATACATTAAGACAAACAATGGGCTTCTCGTTGGGATTGATGCCTTATCTCCCATCTACCCTGGTTCTTCTACAAGGATTGAATTAGGTGTCCAAAATCCCTATTCTCCTGGAACCTATACGGCCTCTGTAATTATCTGGGATTCCTCAAACATACCAGGCTCAGGGAATGTGGTAAGCCTGCTTAGTGTGAGCGAGAGGAAAGAAAGGTCATATACTGCCAACATAAATTTTGCCTTCAATTATCTAAATGAGCCAAAGGCATCTTCAAAAATTTCTCTTTTAGTTATAAATCCATCAACCAATGTTCAATGGAGTAAGATAAAGCGGCTTATCTTTAAAGCCCCTTCCTTCACCCTGAAAGATATTACCCTCCCAGCCAATTTTAAGAAGGAGGAGATAGGCTCTTTTAGCATTTGTGTTTCCTCAGAGAGCTTTATCCTTCCCGGGTATGAGGCAAGCTTTGTATTGGATGTTGTCAATCCATCAATTCCTGGAACCTATACCTTGTGTGTCCTGGCAGAGGATTCATCTGGGGTTGAAACATTTTGCAATATTATTGGCTCTCTGGTTGTCATCGAAAAGAAAGAGAGGAAGTTAAATGGGAAACTTGGATTTATTAGTGGCTATTCACAGGAGGAATATTCATCCTCAAGGGTTGAGCTTTCAATAACCAATGAGTCATCGCCCTCTTATGCGCCCATATCCAAGATAACTATCAACTTTAAGGATACAGGGTTTTCTATTTTAGAATGCAATCTTTTAGGATGGAATAGCTCTATTGAGGAGAATATCATTACCCTTGAGGGTGGAAGCATAGCATCGGGTGAGACAAAGATAATCCCCATTTCTCTGATTACTCCAGGGAAGGGGCAGTATCTCCCAAAGGTATCCTCTATTGATAAGATAGGGATAGAGGAGGGGGTTGTTTTATCCGGTAGCCTTATTGTTTCGGAAAGAAAGCCAAGGGTTGTAGAAGGTTCGGTTGGGTTTAAGGAGGGTTTCTCAGCCGAGGCGGGTGCAAATTCAAGGCTTAAGGTATATATTTCCTCCTCAGAAAACAATCCATTATATGCCTCATATAATGAGGTTTATCTTAAGCTTCCTTCCTTTACTATCCTTCCCTCTTCAAATATTGGTGATGGATGGATGACGGGAACAATAACTAAAGAGGGTGTATTCCTTGTTTTAGGTCCTAATGGAACGCCGATTAAACCATCTGAGGCAAGAAACTTTACCATTGATGTTACTAATCCCCCATCTTCGGGAAGCATTACACCGTCTATTCTTGGCACAGATACAAGCTTGGTTTCTACAGATTTTATCCTTTCTCTGCCATATATTGATGTAGGCCCAAAGCTTTCAAGGAAGGCATCATTTTTCTTTGATTATAAGGAGGGGTATTCCCCTGAGGCTAGTGCAGAAACAGAGATTAAGGTAATTGGCTCTTTTCCCTCTACAAACCCTGCCTATTCAAAGATAAATGAAATATTGGTTGAGGCAAATGGAATAATCTGGGAGAATGAGCCCTCCTTCAATGATATAGGAAGTGGATACTTTGTCTATGCAAAGACAGGCATCGGTCTTATTTTAAGACCGATTGACCCAAAGAATATGATAAGCCCAGGCAGTGATATGACATTAATCTTGAAGATAAAGAATCCACCAAATACGGGTGTATTCTTTCCCCATGTAAGCATTATTGACTCGGTTGGCATATCATTTGAGGCTGATGTGATTATCGGGCTTTCTGTTTTAGAGAAAAAGGAGAGGCTATTCTTTGTAGAGATTTCCCAGCTTGGCTCAAATTATATCAAGGAAGAGAGCAATGTTCTTATCTCTTTAAAACCCGATTCCTCAAACCCTTCTTATTCTAAGCCAATTAAGGTAGCGATTGATTTTAAGCCCCCATCTTTAAATATTAAAAACCCTGAGGCACCAAATATAGATGTAGGTTGTGGCTTTTATGTAGCAAGGAATATAGATGATAATGTTATCTTATTGCCCCAATCAGGAAACCCCCTTTTAAGTAATTCTATAGCAAGCTGGACATTATCCTGTATAAATCCCAGTAGGGTAGGCACACCAAATAACCCTGTTTTGCTTATTACCGAGGAATCTGGCTTTGTTTCTTGTGTTAAGCTTTCAACCAACCTCCTTTTCCTTGATAAAACACCACCCTCAAAGATAAACTGGGTAAAGACAAGCAATTATGCAACCTCAAGCATCCTTTGCTGCCAATGGGAGGAGGCAATTGATGAGGATAGTGGCATCGCAAGGTATTTCTATCGGGTATTGAATGACGAAGGAACAATTACCAACTGGATTAGCGTAGGCTCAGCGACATTGAGCATAAGCATAGACATCGGGACGCAGGGATATGATGGAGCAAGCTATTGGTTTGAGGTCAAGGCCGAGAATTCATCACCTATTCCAGGAACAACCGGGGTTACCAAATCAAATGGTGTGCTGCTTGACCTCTATCCCCCCTCTTCTGCTAGCCTTTATCTTCCCTCCTATGGAACATCTTCAGATAGCCTTTTGGTTAAATGGGGAACAGCAAGTGATTCTGCATCGGGTGTTAAGGGTTATGAATTAGGGATTTTGGGAGGGGTTATGGATTCTCTCTATTCTACAAGCGAAACCTTTATCTTGGTAATGGGGACATTTACCGATAATACATTGTTCAATGTTTCTCTTCAAGCAATTGATAATGCCCTGTGGAGGGGAAGTTTAACCGAAAAATCCCTCCTCTTTGACCTTTTTCCACCCTCTCCTCCTCCTAATGTAATCCTTCCTGAATATTCAACCTTATCAACCCTGCTTTATGCCTTATGGGATGCCTCCTCTGATAGTGCATCGGGGATAAAAGGGTATCTTTGCCAGGTTTTCAAAGGAACGGAGTCAATCATTGGCTGGATTGAGGTAGGAACAAATACATCTTCCCTTATTTCTAGCAGCTATTCTAATAACTCAACCTATTCCATAAAGGTAAAGGTAGAGGATAATGCAGGATGGATAGGAGAAGAAAGAGAGAGCAATCTTTGTCTGGTTGACCTTGTTAAACCAAAGGATATTGCCTATGTAAATGATGGATTAAGGGATGATGCAACATTTACCAGCTCACTCTCGGCTAATTGGGGAAGTTCGTCTGATAATGAGAGTGGGCTTAAAACATATTGGTATGGCGTGGGAACAAGCCTAACTGGATTCGAGATATTGGATTGGACACCAATTTTGACAACATCCATTGACTTAGGAACACAATTTCCCCATAATACTACCTATTACTTTAAGGTAAGGGCAGAGGATAATGCTGGATGGTTTAGCAATATTACCTATTCAAATGGAGCCCTCCTTGACTTAACCCCGCCGCTTGGAATAGATAAGGTTCTAGATGATGGGTATTTCACTAATGGGACACAATCCTTAAATTTTTCATTTTCTCCCTCCTCTGACCCTGAAAGTGGAATTTTATTCTATGAATATGCCATAGGAACAATGGCAAAGGGAACAAATGTAAGGGGATTTACCGAGATGGAAACAAATACAGAATTTATTGCCGAAGACCTTTCCTTGCTAGATGGGATAAAATACTATATCTCGGTAAGGCCAGTGAATGGTGCGTTGACTAAGGGTTTTATGACAAGCTCAGATGGGATTATCGTTGATATCTCAAGACCAAGCAAGCCTTATGTTTTTGATGAAGGAACCTGGACATCAAACCCAACAGAGCTTTTTGGCTCCTGGACATCTTATGCCCACTCGGGGATAAAGGAATATTGGTATTGTATTGGAACACAACCTTCTGATTCTAGTATCAAGGAATGGACAAATATGGGAACAAGGACAAGCACAACCACAACCGGCTTAAGCCTTTCTCATAGTCAGGTCTATTATTTCTCGGTAAAGGCAAAGAGCTTTGTAGGAGGAGAGAGTGAGATTGGCGTATCGGATGGAATTATGGTTGACCTTACCCCACCCAATCCACCTGGCTCTATAACCATAAATGATACAGGAGAGGGAACTAGCTTAATAATCAAATGGGAAAATCCTAGTGAGGATAATTTCTCTTATATCAAAATTTATCGCTCAGAAGCTTTTGGTAGTTTAGGAAGCTTATTTTATGATAAGGTCAAGGGAGAGTCAATAAAGGATTCAGGATTAGTTGGAGGGAAATGCTATTTTTATACCCTAAGGTCGGTTGATTTTACCGGGGTTTCTTCTACCAATACCGACCAATATGCTGGCACTCCCACCATTCTTTCTGCCACTTCCTCAGTTAAATTTTTAGGGACATCAAGTGTAAAGAAGGAATCCAAGATTGAGCTTATTGTTTTCAATAAAAATGAGAGCAATAATGTAGTAAAGATAAAAGTAAAAATGGATGGGTTTATAATTTATGGAATGGAGGGTGTGGCTGGTTTTTCATTTTCCACTGAGACAGATAATTGTGCGATTTTGGAGGGTTTGCTCTTGCCCGGTTCTTCTGCTACATTTGTTCTTTTGGTGATAAACCCCTCTCTTCCAAAGAAATATATACCCACAGTCTATATTTACAATGAAAAGGGGGTGGAAAGGAGGATAGATGTAAGTGGGGAGCTTAAGGTTATCTCAGAGAATGTTTCTGGGGAGATTAGCTCTGATACAACCTGGAATATTGATGGCTCTCCCTGGATTATTACCGGGGATGTTTATGTAAAGAAGGGGGTTACGCTCTCAATTGAATCCGGGGTGATGGTAAGGTTTGAGGGATTATATCATCTCGAGGTTTTGGGAACTTTGAATGCTATAGGAAGCATTGCTTCTCATATTGTCTTTACCTCTAATAAGGAAGCTCCCAATAAGGGTGATTGGGAGTGTATTTACTTTAATGGTGGAAGTGGAAGGCTTGAGTATGTTGATATGTTTTATTCGGGAGGAAATAAGAATGTTCCTGCAAATGCTTGCGTTATCTTTAATGCATCAGGCCCTTCTTTAT
>JBFMED010000020.1:0-2554 GCA_040753475.1 bacterium | reverse complement strand
GTTTTGATGGTATTTAACAAAAAAATCTACAAAGGAAAAAAGAGGCTATCTTTTTGTGATGTGTTTTTGATATAATATATCCTGTTTAGAAGGTAATTCTGAATAAAGGTAGCGAAATATAGGAACTTACCATTGTGTAGGATTTTATGCATTGCCGTTCCATATTCATCAATTGATTTTGGAAGCTTATCCTGCGGGGTGCCGATTGATAGAAGATAGCCATCAATTGCGGATAAAGCAGCTAGATAAGCCATTGCAGAGGCTTCTTTGACATACTTTCTGTCCTTGTATCTGTCATATTCTATTTCTGTTTTTAAAAGGGTTCTTTTGCATTGGCAAAGTATCTATTTGCCTCCTTAAAAGCTTCTTTTGGGTCTTTTGGAAAGCTTATTTTTCTTTTAGTCATAATATTTATATAACATAATTTTAAAAATTTTGCAAGTTTTTTTGTATTAACATTCTTTACCTTATTATATAATATTAATTATATAATATTATCGGCATTTTTCAAAACTTTATTTTTTAATAAATTTTACCATATTTTTGAGTTTTGACTTTTGAGTTTTTTAAACTTCCCTTCTTCCCTCAAGGGATCTTGCCATTGTTACAGGGTCTGCAAATTCCAGGTCTCCGCCAACAGGCATTCCATAGCCTATCCTTGTTACAGAAATATTTAAGGGTTTAAGAAGGCTTGAAATATATATTGCGGTGGCATCTCCTTCCATATTTGGGTTTGTCGCAACGATAACCTCTTTCACTGTGTTGTTTGAAACCCTATCCACAAGCTCCTTTATCTTTAGCTTTTCAGGGCCTATATCCTCAAGATGGGATATGGAACCACCCAAGACATGATAAAGACCAGAATACTTTCCGCAATCTTCAATGATTGCAATGTCCCTTGGCTGCTCAACAACGCATATTATCCCTTTATCCCTTTTTTCATCCTGGCAGAATTGACAAATTTCATCCTCACTTATGTTAAAACAGGTCTTGCAAAACCTTATTTTTTCTTTTACTGCCATTATTGCATTTGTTAATTTTACAACCTCGTCCTTTGGCATCTTAAGGATATGAAAGGAAAGGCGGGATGCTGTTTTAGGCCCTATGGTAGGAAGCTTAACAAAGGCATTTGTCAGGTCAGATATTGTTTTTTCTTTCATTTGACAACCCCTATTGGCTTTACTATTTGCTCCTTGTTTCCATCGTTGTATTCTACCCTGAATTGGTAGATATAGATGCCTGAACCAACATACCTATCGCCAACATCGTTTAAGCCATTCCAATTAAGTGATGATTGTCCTTCTGAAAAATCTTTTCCATCGGCCAATTCCCTTACCAAGTCTCCTGCCAAGTCAAAGATTCTAAGATAGACCCTGCCTGGCTTTGGTAGGCTAAAGACAAAGGTTGTTCCTTGACCAAGCTTAAATGGATTTCTGGTAAGATAGAGATTAAGTTGTGATGATGTGCTTGGATTAAGCTCAACACCCAATGCAAATAGAGAGAAATGATTTACCCATACGCTTATGGTATTGTTTATGGGGTCAACCACGCCACCTATTTTTATCCAGCTTCCTGATATTTCATCGTAGAAGAATACCTCAAGGTTTGTTTCATCAATCTCATCAGGGTCTCTTATTCCATTTAGGTTCTTATCCCAATTTGAGTCGTCGTATGTAAGCACAAGCCTAACCGGGCAATGAAATACATATCCACCCCCTCCCAATAAGCATTCATAAAGCAAAATAGCATTTGAATTTAGGTGATAGACCCTGAGAAATTTTATCCCTGGCTCTTTTATCATTTCATCCTTTCCTAAAATAAGGTTAAAGGAGATTCTTCCTCCCTGAAGAATTGCACCATTTGGTATCTCAATTATACTTCCGTTGGGATTTGGAATTATTCCGCCTGTTTCTTCCACCCCCTGGGTTATCTTTGGCTCTCTGTAATATATAATCTGGGTAATTGTTCCAATATTTCCTGCCATATCCTCAAAATAAAAGATAATGGTATTGGTTCCTTCTTTTAAAGGAATAAGTTTTATAAATTTTCCATTGATTAAAGGAATCTCCTCGATTACGCCCCCTTGTATCTCCATCTTAAAGCTTTTTACTTCTGTGCTTATACTTCCTCTAATAATGGCGCCTTCATAGTATACCTCAATCCCATTCCTTAAGTCTGGAGTAAAGGTTATTGTTCCCTCCTTTGAGATGTCTGGCGGTGTATTGTCAACGAATAATGGAGCGTTTGTATCCTCAGCCAAAAAGAGATTGTTCTGGTCGTATGCCCTTGCCCTTAAGGTATATGTTCCGTCTGGAAATAGGGTTGTATTCCAGGTTGCTTTCCAGCCATCGCCTGAGGTTGTATCTGTGCCTATTTCAATCCAGGTTGAAGAATCAGTAGAAACAGAGAAAACCATCCTGGATGTAAGGGCTGGTGCAATTGCCTCTATTCCTACAATCTTATTTAAGAAGCTATAATCAGGGGGTGTAAGGATTGTAAGCCTACCTTGCCCATTTTTTATCTGCACCACAATCAATTGAGAATATCCAATATT
>JBFMED010000019.1:0-2148 GCA_040753475.1 bacterium | reverse complement strand
TTTAGACCCAACCCTGGTTGACACAGAAAATGTAACCTCTGGGCTTTCGGATGATGGAATGCTCATTGTCAATACAGAGGATAAGCCAGAGGATTTTAGGAAAAAGAAAAATATTACCCATAAAAACATTTTTACGCTTGATGCCTCAAAGATTGCTTTAGAAACCATTGGGAAGGATATCCCAAATACACCGATGCTCTCTGCATTAGCAAAGGTCTCAAACCTCCTTCCCATTGACACCCTTATCTCATATACAGAGAAGAAATTGGGAAAGAAAAAGAAGGAGCTTCTCTTGGGAAATATTTCTGCAATAAAAAGGGCATATGATGAGGTAATTGGGTAAGCTTCTTGCGATTTATGGAAGCCCAAGGGAAAATGGAAGATCAGAAAAAGCATTAAACATCCTCCTTAAAAATGTAGAGGCTGAAAGGCTCTATATTAGAAACAAAAATATCAAACCCTGCTCTGGCTGCCTTAAATGTAAGAAAAATGGAATATGCAATATCAAGGACGATATGGAAGAAGTAATCCCAAGCCTTATTTCATCTGATATAGTTATTCTTTCCTCGCCTGTTTATTTTAAAGGCATTCCCTCTCATCTTAAGGCTATGATTGATCGATGCCAAGTTTTATGGAATAGAAAAATAGAAAAAAAAGCCCTTGGATTTTTTATCTTAACTTGTGAAAAAAAAGAAAATTTCCCTGGATGTATTGATGTTATAAAGGCATTCTTTGCCACCATTGGGGCAAGGCTTGTGGATGGAATTATCTTACAAGATGATGGACCTTTGGAGTCCTTAAAACAAACGATTGCTCCAATTTATTTTTCTTTAAACTCGGGGTGAGAGGATTTGAACTACAAGATTTTCTAAGGCTCAAAAACTCGCACTTGCTCGTTTTTCGCCTAATAAAATCTAATAGTTCGGCCCTTCGGGCTTCAAATCCTCTCTTTTCCTTTTCATTTTTTCTTTAAACTCGGGGTGAGAGGATTTGAACCTCTGACCTCCTGCTCCCAAAGCAGGCGCGCTAAACCGGGCTGCGCTACACCCCGGAGATTAATTTATCAATATTCTTTTTCAAAACATCCTTATTTACTACACCAATTATCTCATTGACAACATGCCCCTTATTAAAAAACTTAAGGGTTGGGATACTCATTATCCCATATTCTATTGCCACATTTCTATTCTCGTCCACATTGAGCTTGCCTATTTTTACCTTTTCTTTGTATTCCTCGGCTAATTCATCAATGGTGGGAGCAAGCATTCTGCATGGCCCACACCAGGGTGCCCAGAAATCTACTACTACTGGAATTTCAGCTTCAAGAACCTCCTTCTTAAAATTTTCGTCTGTCAATTCAATTGCCATTTTCTAAAAACCTCCTTTTCATTCCGCATTCAAATAAGCGGGAGAAGGGATTTGGAGGCAAAGGCTTTTCTAATACCCTTTGCTCCCACTTGGTCGCAAAGTGTATAACAAAATCCTTTGCTCCCGGCCCTCACTTCGTTCGGGCTTCAAATCCCTTCTTTTTCCTAGCATTTAACTCCTCTATTCCCGTTTAAGCGGGAGAAGGGATTTGAACCCTCGACTTCAACCTTGGCAAGGTTGCACTCTGCCAGCTGAGTTACTCCCGCAAAAGTTTCTAAACAACCAATGCTTCTAATCTATTTTCAATTTTAGCTACAGGTTTACCATCAATGTATAAAATTAAATCTATTGGCGACCAGGTTAAAACTATATGATGATCTTTTTCTTTATCTAATAGATTAAGATCATAAGACAATGTTCTAAAATATGTTAAAGGATGATAGTGTTCAACATAAAGCTTCATATCCGGTGTTTTTAATATTTTTACCTTAGCATCACCCACCATTTTATCAATAAAGCTATAACCTAATGTATCCTTCAACCATGTTGGATTTAAGGAAATCCTTATCCAAAATTTAATTGTTCCTTCTTTATAAGACATCTTTTTCCTCCTTTTTATACTCTTCTTCTATTTCAGAAGGTCTTCCTGGAATCATTATTCCCCCTCCCCCTGGTATTTTTATTTCTCCTCCCCTTTTTTCAAAAATATCAACCAAGCTATTAATAAACCTTCCAATATTATATTTAAACATCCCAACAATAATCAATATTGTTATTGGC
>JBFMED010000018.1:0-3501 GCA_040753475.1 bacterium | reverse complement strand
TCCCTTGCTGGCTATGAAAAGAAAGTCAGGAGTCAAGAGTCTGGAGTCAGGAGTCAGAAGGATTGTGGTAAAGATTGGGACATCCCTATTCCAGGAAGGCTTTGTTTTCACTCCAAAATACATCGCCTCCATTGTGGATGATATTGTAGATATAAGAAAAAAAGGGATTGAGGTTATAATTGTTTCATCAGGTGCGATTGGTTGTGGAATGAGGGCTTTTGGAATAGCTGAATACCCAAAGGCAATTCAGGAAAGACAGGCTCTGGCCTCTATTGGTCAGCCCTTGCTTATGGATCTTTACAAAAGCCTATTTGGAAAATATAACATTGTAATCTCCCAGATACTCCTTACCCACAATGAATTATTTGGAAAGAAATCCTCCCTTAATATCTTAAACACATTCTCCCTATTATTTAAACTTGGCGTTATCCCTATTGTTAATGAGAACGATAGCGTTGCAATAGAGGAGCTTAAGGAGGAGCTTAAGATAGGGGATAATGACACCCTGTCCTCCCATCTTGCCCTTCTTCTTAATGCCTCTTGTTTAATTATCTTGACAGACGAAGAGGGTGTTTATAAACTTAATAAGGATGATTTTTCTCATGTAATTCCTGTAATCTCTGAGATAACCGATGAGATTAGAGGGTTTGTCAAGGAAAAAAAGGGTAAAAACACAATCGGTGGAATGAAGACAAAGCTTAAAGCGGCAGAGATGTGCATAGAATCTGGAATTCCAGCAATTATTGCCTCGGGAAAGAAAGAGAGAACTTTAAAGAAAATTCTAGCGGGAAAAAGGGAGGGGACACTATTTTTACCTAGAATTGTTTTAAATCTTAAATCCTAAATCTTAAATCCTAAATGATTACAATGAGGGCAATGATTATGGCAGCGGGTTTGGGAACAAGGCTTTATCCCATTACAAGGAAGACGCTAAAATGTATGCTTCCTGTGGTTAATAAACCTGTGATTGGAAGGATAATTGAAAATCTTAAGGCACATAATATCACTGATATTATCATCAACATCTATCAAAATGGCGAGCAGATAAAGGAATACTTAGGAACAGGAGGAAAATTTGGGGTAAAGATTGCATATTCTGAGGAAGAAACCCTGCTTGGGACAGCGGGTAGCGTTAAGAAGGCATCATGGTTTTTTGATACTGATACAACGATTATATTGAGTGGTGACGGCGTTTCTAATCTTAATCTTACTGAATTTATTGAGTTTCATCAAGGAAGAAAATCCTTTGCAACAATTAATCTTTCTTTTGTTTCTGACCCCTTGCATTATGGCGTGGTTGTTGTTGAGAGGGATGGAAGGATTAAGCAGTTTCAGGAAAAACCAAGACCAGAGGAGGCTATATCTAATTTTGCAAATACGGGAATATATGCATTTGAAAGAAAGATCTTTGACCTAATCCCAGATGGCGAATATGATTTTGGAAAGCAGCTTTTTCCCGAGATTTTAAAAGAGAATGTTCCCTTCTACGGATACTATTCAGAGGCTTATTGGAATGATATGGGAACCATTGATGTCTACAGGCAGGTTCATATGGATATCCTTATGAAAAGGGTAAGCCTTCCGATAGCTGGAAAAGAAACAAGGCCAGGGATAACCGTGGGGACAAATACCTATATTGATGAAGATGCTGAGCTTATTCCTCCGATTGCCATTGGAAACAATGTGGTGATAGAAAAGTATGCCAGGCTAAAGGGACCCCTTTCCATTGATGACTCCTGCAGGATAGAAGAATCTTGTAATATTGAAAGGAGCATTGTTCTTCCTAAAACAACCATTGGAAAGAATACAAAGATTAGGGATGGCATTATTGCAGAAGGCTCAAAAATAGCAAATAATGTAGTTCTTGTGGATAACAATGTTATAGGTTCTTATGCTACCATAGGAGAATCTTCTATTCTTCATCCAGGGATAAAGGTAGATTCCGAAATAGAAGTTCCACCAAAAACAGAACTGAAAGAGGATGTGGTGAGGGATTAAGGATTTAGGACTTATGAAATTAAGTGTTGAGCTTAGGGGAAAGATAGATGGACTACTTAAAAGGGGAAGGGAAAAGGGTTTTGTTACCTACGATGAAATAAGCCAGATATTCACAGATGATATAGTCTGGTCTCCCTACCTTGAGGAGCTTTTCTCTAAACTTGACGAGGAAAGGATAGGGATTATAGAGGAAGAAAAGGAGAAAAAGACAAAATCCCTTGATTCTGTAACATTATATCTTCGTGATATATCAAAGATTCCCCTTTTGTCCAGTGAGAAAGAGAGGGAGCTTGCAAAAGAAATTGAAGAGTGCAAAATCGCCTTTTCTGAGATAGCAAGAAAGGTTTCCATACCATTGAGAAAATTAAAGAGTTTTTTTAACAATGATAATGTTGATAAAGAGCTTAAAAGGGAGTTTAAAAAAATAGATTACAAGCTATATACAGCAAGAAGGATAATAATTGAGTCAAATTTAAGGCTCGTGGTTATAATTGCAAAAAGGTATGTAACCTACAGCAGTATGCCATTACTTGACCTTATAAGTGAGGGAAATATTGGGCTTATCAGGGCGATTGATAAATTCGATTATAAAGAGGGTTATAGGTTTTCTACATATGCTAGCTGGTGGATAAGGCAGGGTATAATTTCGGCAATTGCAAATGAAAGCAAAATTATTAGAATTCCACAATATCTATTTAATACCATAAATCGCTCTATGAAGGTAAAGGAGGAATTGGAAGAGGAGTTGGGGAGAAGTCCAAAAATGAAGGAGATTGCCCAAAAGATGGGCTTGGCTTTAAATCGCCTAATTGGGATTATGAATGTAGCCTCTGAGCCAATTTCATTGGAAGCCCCTGTTAGTAATGAGGAACAAAGCGACCTCATGTTTGAGATTATAGAGGATAAAAAAATTCCTTCTCCATCAGATATAGTATTTTTACAAATCCTTCAGGACCAGATATCATCTGTTTTGGATATACTTCCTGAAAGGGAAAAAGAGATTATTTCCTTAAGGTTTGGGCTTTTTGGAAATTTTCCCCATACATTAGATGAAGTAGGAAAAAGGTTTAACCTTACAAAGGAAGCAGTAAGGCAGATAGAGGAAAAGGTTCTTTTAAAGCTTAGAAAAAGAAAGGTAGTAAAACAAATAAGAGACGATTTTATTTATGGATAGTTGCCAATCTTTTATTCATACCTTAAGGCATCAATGGGCTTAAGACGAGCGGCAAGATAGGCAGGATAAACGCCAAAGAATATGCCTACAAGGCAAGAAAAGAAAAAACCTAAGATAATAGGAAAGGCTGATAAAGAAATATCTATATGAAACATCCTAGCAACTACCCATTTTCCGCTACCTTACAATAGGGATTGATTATAATTCCCATTTTCCGCTATTATTTAATAATAGATTAACATAAAAGTAAAAAATTCTCAAGGTTTTTGCTTTAAAAACCGATAAAGAAGATGTGCAGACTATTTTAAGAAGATAAAATTAAGTTTTTT
>JBFMED010000017.1:0-3306 GCA_040753475.1 bacterium | reverse complement strand
AAGAGAAGGCCTGCAAAGATAAGAAAAAATGCAAAAAGATATAGCCATTTTCTCTTATCTTTAGCAAAGATAAAGAGGGAGAATGAAAGGGGAGAAAGCATAGCCAAAAATGCAGCCAGAAAAACCGGATTTCCAAAGCAGGCGCTAACCCTATTTGCAAACTCAGCCCAGCCTATTGGGTCCTTTCCATAGCCCTGAAGAATTCCATAAAGGGCAGAACCACAACCGGAAAGAATAGCAGAGTTAACTAATAAAAAAATCCTGTTTTCCCTTACAATATTTAAGATAAAAAGATATAGGATAAAATAGACAATATTTGCCATCAGGCCTTGATACCTCATATAACACCCAAAAAAGCTTATTGGCTTGTGAACTGAGAAGATACAAGAAAAAACAAATGATAAAAGAGAGGCAAGGAGGATAAAGCCAATTTTTCCAATACAAAGTCTTTTTTTAGATTGCAAAATATCAAATAGCCAAAAAATAAGAACGATGCTTGTTATAACATTTATAAACAAAAGCTTTGAAAGGTCTGTTTTGCTCTCTATAGAAAGGTCATAATAGAATGGAAGAATAATGATTAAGAGGGAAAGAAATACTTCGTAAATTAAGTTCATTGTATGTATGCTGTGCTAAACTAATCTTATAATATAATAAAATTAGGAAAAGAAAGCAAGGATATTGTTTAAAATTCTGGGCAATTTATACATAAGGAACCGCAGATACACACAGAATCTCTTTAATCTCCATATCTCCTTTTTTTACACCACCTGAACGCTTACAATTTTTTTAATATCCTAAGTACATCTATAAGTTTATCTGTGGTTTCATGTAATGTCTGAATCACAGAAAAAAAGATTAAAAACATTTGCAAAAGTGTCCCAATTGAGATACAATATAATTAATGAAAATTGTTAAAGAAAGGATTTCTATAAAAGAGCTAAAGGAGATGGCAGAAGATTTGTTTGGCAATTGTTAATGAAAAGGAATTGACCCGTGTATATGAAACATTGGTTGATTATTTCTATTTTGATAACAAATATCAATCTTGCGATAGATTGTGGAAAAACTATTTTTATGCGTTTAATTATGCTGCAAGGAGAGACAAATGCCTATGCTAATTTTTATTTGTAAAATTTTTGTTTTTAGATTATAATTAAGGTATGAAGGAAAAAATTCTGATTGTTGATGATGAGAGGCAGCTATGCGAGAGCATAAAGAATATTTTGACTGAAAAAGGATATTCCTGCCTACTTGCCTATGATGGTGGTAGCTGCCTTTCTATGGTTGAAAAAGAAAAGCCAAGTATTATCCTACTTGACATTATGATGCCTGGAATAGATGGATTTGAGGTAGCTCAACGGCTAAAGCATAATGAAAAGACAATGGATATTCCCATAATCATCCTTACTGTGCTGGGAGATTCATCCTCAAGGATAGCGGGTTTTAAGGCAGGAGCAGATGATTATTTAATCAAGCCATTTGATCCAGATGAGCTGCTCTTAAGGATTGAGGCAAATCTAAAGATAAGAGAGTTCTCTTTAGAGCTTAAGAAAAAGATGGAGGAGCTAAAGGAGCAAGAAAGGATAAAGGCTGAATTCTTATCCCACATAACCCAGGAGGTCTCAATGCCACTGCAGGGTATATCAAAGGAAGTGAATTTACTTCTCTCTGGTGAATATGGAGGATTAAATGAAAAACAAAAAGAAATAACCAAAGAGATAGAAACCCTTTGCTCAAAGACCTCATCCCTCCTTTTAGAATTCCTGGAAATATCAAGGGCTAATTCTGGAAAGGTCTGGTTTGAAATTGATGAATTTTCATTGGATAATGTTATCCATATTGTTAGCGCAAGGTGTAAAAATGAGGCAAATGCAAAAGGGCTTTCCTTTGAGGCATTGTGTCCAGAGATTAAAATAAGAACCGACAAGGTTCGTCTTATAAAGGTATTGGATGAGCTCCTTTTAAATGCCATAAAATTTACAGAAAAGGGCAATGTCTCCATTCTTATTAAGGAAAACAAAGAAAATGATGCAATTATATTTGAAATTTCTGATACAGCCCTTAAAATTCCAAAGGAATATTTAGATAAGGTATTTAAGGAGAACGGTTGGCTTGAGGGAAAAACAGGCCTTGTTTTGGTAAAAAGGCTGGTTGGTCTTTTAAGGGGAGATATTTCTTTTAGCTCATCAAGCTCTGGAAATAGATTTACCATTGTCCTTCCAAGAATAATAGATGCACCTGCAAGGAGAAAAGAAGATAAGATTTAGGAATTAGGATTTTTGAATTGTTATAAATCTTAAATCCTAAATCTTAAATTGCGAAAGGGTGGATAAATTTTGAAAATAACTAAACATATACTTACAATTTCACTTCTTTTTCCCCTCCTTGTTTTTCCCCAGGTTTTTGGAAAGAATAAGGTCAGGTATAAAAATTTTACCTGGGATGTAATTGAGACAGAGCATTTTGAGATATATTGTAGCCCAAAGACAGAAGAGCTTGCTAATCTTTCTGCATCTTTTTCCGAGAATGCTTACAAAAGGCTTTCACATTCCTTAAAGATGGAGGTTAGAAAGAAAATCCCCCTTGTTATTTTTCAATCTCCTTATGACTTTGCCCAGACAAATATTATCTTAGAGCTTATTGATAAAGGTGTGGGTGGATTCGCTGAGGTATTCAAGAAAAGAATTGCCATTCCATTTACCGGTTCTTATTTAGAGCTTAATAGGGTAATAAACCATGAGCTTACCCACATATTTTGCTATGAGCTTTTATACGGAAACCTCTTTGAATCCATTATTACAAACAATGTCCTTCCCCAGCCGCCAATGTGGTTTATGGAAGGAATAGCAACCTATTATGAAGGCGAATTTAGCCCTTTGGGTGAAATGGTGCTTAAAGATGCGGTTTTAGAAAATAGCCTTATCCCTTTGGGAAACCTTTCTAATTTTATGGAAAGACCATACCTTGCATATCAGGAAAGCCATTCATTGATTTCCTATATTGCAGAAAAATATGGAGAGGAGGCTTTATCTGTCATCCTTCGTAAATTTTCTGCAAATATCCCTCAAGAAAAGGTTATTAAGGATACGTGTGGCATTTCAATAGAAAAGCTTGAAGATAGATGGGTAAATGCACTTAAGGAGAAATACTGGCCCATTCTAAAGGAGAAAAAGAAGCCAGGAGATTATGGAAAAAGAATATTCCCACAAGGCTCATTTCTAAGCTTTTCTCCTGCAGGAGATATTATTGCCTTAATTTCAGAAAATATCCTTCTTCTTGTAAATGCAGGGGATGGAAGGATAG
>JBFMED010000016.1:0-3680 GCA_040753475.1 bacterium | reverse complement strand
ATGTTTGTCTCTTATGGAAAGGTTCCTGTCCTGAAAGGAATAAGCCTTTCTGTGGATGAGAAAGAGATAGTCGCTATCCTTGGGGCAAATGGAAGTGGAAAGACAACCCTCCTAAAAACAATCTCGGGAATCCTTTCTCCTTCAAAAGGAGAAATAAGGTTTTTTGGAGAAAGGATTAACCAGGTTCCTCCACATCAAATTACCAAGTTTGGAATAATCCATGTGCCAGAGGGAAGAAAGATATTTCCAAGGTTAAGTGTAGCTGAAAACCTAAAGATGGGTGCATTTTTGCTTAATAAAAAATGGATAAAAGAAGGCATGGAAAGGGTATTTTCCCTATTTCCAATCTTAAAAGAGAGGTTTCATCAATTGGGAGGAACATTGAGTGGAGGGGAGCAGCAGATGCTGGCTTTGGGAAGAGCCATTATGGCAAAACCAAAGCTTCTCCTTTTGGATGAGCCATCTATGGGCATTGCTCCTATGCTCGTAGAAAAGATATTTATAACAATTAAGGAAATAAACAAAAGGGAAATCCCTATTCTTCTCGTAGAACAGAATGCCCATAAATCATTAGAAATTGCAGATAGGGCTTATATCCTTGAAACAGGAAGAATTGTTTTAGAAGGTAAAACCTCCCTTCTTATTAAAAATGAAGATGTAAAGGCGGCATATCTTGGGTGATTTATGGAACAAAGACAAGGACTTCCTCAAGAGAAGAAAAGGAAACAGCTGGTCTTACAAATACCTTTCTAAACAGCCCACTTTTTTTAGAAGAAACCCTGTCTACATAACCAATGAGAATACCCTGCGCCGTTAACTCATCTTGAACAGTAATAACAGGTTCTTTTAGCATTACAGGTATTTTGTTTTCTATAAATTTAAGCTCCATTTTGCCTTTCTGGCCTACTAAAAGCCCCTTTTCTCTTGTTACATCAAGCCTTGCTGGAATGGAAAATAGAGGATCTGTTGCAAGAAGGACAAGGGACGATTGAGAAAAAACATCAATTACCCTTCCTATAAAAACCTCCCTCTCTTTAAAAAGGCAAACCACAGATGAACCCTTTTTTATCCCATCGCTTAAGCCTTTATCAATGATAATGGTTGAAGATATAGCATCAGAGGAAAAACCTAGTGTATTGGCTATGATGGGATTAAAACCTGTTTTTTCTTTGTAAGAAAGGATATTGCGAAGCCTTTTGTTTTCTTTAATTATCTCCTCTGCCTTTGCATATTTATGAAGAAGCAAGGCAATCTCTTTTTTTAATTCTTCCTTTTCCCTTGTAAGCCTTATATTATCCTTCATAGCTTCGTTAAAATGGGAAGAAACTCCCCTTATTTTCCCGCCAAGTAGTTCTATAGGAATGATGGCCTTACGAAAAGAGCCCCTTAATCTTTCGGGATTTATGATAACTATAAGAAAAGATAAGACAATAGGAGCAAAGATCCTTATAATATGTTTAGCTTGCGACATTTTTTGCAAACATAAGCGTTCGTTCCTCTAAATTATATTGTTTTGAATTTTCAATTTTAGTCATTTGAATTTGTTTTAAGATTTCGGATTTCATTTGTTCCATTAAAGCTAAACACATACTTAAAATCAAATCCCTGTCTTCTGTCTTACTTTGAAGAGAGCGATGCTACCCATTGTAGGCTAGCCTTTTTCTTTGCCATTTTGATATTTTTTAATTCATCAAGGTATTTCCCAGTTCCAATGGCTACACATTTAGTAGAATCTTCTGCAACAACAACCGGAAGAGCTGTCTCTTGAGAAATTAGTGTATCAAGACCACGCAGAAGAGAACCTCCTCCTGCCATTGTTATACCTTTGTCAACAATATCAGACGAAAGCTCGGGTGGTGTCTCCTCCAAAGCAGACTTTATAACATCAACAATAAAGCTTATAGGCTCCTTTAATGCCTCTCTTACCTTATCTGACGAGATTCTTAATGTCCTTGGAAGGCCTGTATTTGCATCCCTTCCCTTTACTTCCATTATGCTTTCCTCAGAAGGTGGATATGCAGAGCCAATTCTTATCTTTATTTCCTCTGCTGTTCTATCTCCTATCAAAAGGTTATAATGTTTCCTTATATATTGAACAATTGCTTCATCCATTTCATTCCCAGCAATACGGATAGACTTACTAATAACCATCCCTCCAAGGGAGATAACCGCAACCTCTGTTGTTCCTCCACCAATATCAACAATCATATGACCTGTTGGCTCTTGAACAGGGATATTTGCACCAATAGCTGCTGCCATAGGTTCTTCAATTAAATAAACCTCAGATGCTCCAGCTTGTTCTGCCGCCTCAATAACAGCCCTCCTTTCAACCTCTGTTATTCCAGAGGGAACACCAATAACAATCCTTGGCTTAAACGGCAGAAGTGTCCTCTTTGTATTAGCCTTCTGGATAAAGTATCTAATCATATCCTGTGTTATCGCAAAATCTGCAATAACACCATCCCTTAATGGCTGAATGGCAACGATATTTGCGGGCGTCCTTCCAAGCATCCTTTTTGCATCATTTCCTACCGCAAGAATATCCCTTGTCTCCCTGTTTATTGCAACCACAGATGGCTCACATAAAACAATCCCCTCTCCCTTTAAATAGACAAGGGTTGTGGCTGTTCCCAAATCCATCCCCATATCATTTGAGAAAAAAGCGAGAATTTTCTTAAACATTGTTAAATTATAAAGGAAAAAAAGAGGTTTGTCTATTATTAAATCTTTATAAAAACAAAAAATCCTGCAACTTCCTACTCTCCCACACCGTCACCAGTGTAGTACCATCGGCTCCAAGGGGCTTAACGACCGTATTCGGAATGAGAACGGGTGTTTCCCCCTCGACATTGTCACAGGACAAAAAAAATTTAAGATTTATGATTTAAGATTTAGGATTTAAAACAATTGAAAAAATTTCTAAATCCTAAATTTCTAAATCCTAAATCTAATTTATGGTAGCACGGAAAAAGACACACGACCAATTAGTACGGCTCGGCTTTTAGGTTTTTCAAAAAGGAACTTGTAGCAAGCTACTCCTTCCCTTCATCCAAACATAAATTTTTAATGAATTACTTCACTTCCACCTACCGCCTATCAACCAGATAATCTCTCTGGGGTCTTGAGGGAATATGAAAAGGAAAGTCTCAAAAATTTTAATTGAAAGATTGCTCTTTCGCTTAAAATTTCTCAACTAAACCTTTTCACAGGGTCACGGGAGATCTCATCTTGAGGTGTGCTTCCCGCTTAGATGCTTTCAGCGGTTATCACTTCCAAACATAGCTACCCAGCCTATGCCCTTGGCAGGACAACTGGCACACTAGAGGTTTGTCCGTTCCGGTCCTCTCGTACTAGGAACAGCTCCCCTTCAAATCTCCTACGCCCACAGCAGATAGGGACCGAACTGTCTCACGACGTTCTAAACCCAGCTCACGTACCGCTTTAATCGGCGAACAGACGAACCCTTGGGACCTGCTCCAGCCCCAGGATGCGATGAGCCGACATCGAGGTGCCAAACCTTGCCGTCGATATGGACTCTTGGGCAAGATAAGCCTGTTATCCCCGGAGTACCTTTTATCCGATGAGCGACGGCCTTTCCACAAAGAACCGCCGGATCATTAAGCCCGACTTTCGTCTCTGCTTGAGGTGTCCCTCTCGCAGTCAAGCTCCCTTATGCCTTT
>JBFMED010000015.1:0-2634 GCA_040753475.1 bacterium | reverse complement strand
AGCCTGTCTTATTCACCGAGATTGGATTTGCCTCAATAGATGGGGCAAGCATTAAACCATGGGCATTAGAAGATAAGGCCAGAGTAGATTGCGATGAACAAGCCCTATGCTATGAGGCAACATTTCAAGCTACAAAAGAAAGGGATTGGGTTTATGGGATGTATTGGTGGCATTGGGAGGAAAAGGATGATCCCTCTGGATTTACCCCTTTTAAAAAAGTAGCCGAAAAAGTGATTGCAGATTGGTATAAATGTCTCCCTTGAAATTTACAACATCCTTGGACAGAAGATAAGAACCATAAATCAAGATTTAAGGATGTATCTTTCAAAAAAATCCCTTTTAAAATCAGAAAATCTTCCCTCCATTATAGCACCTCTTATATCCCTCATAAGCTTATGGTAAAAATATAGGTTATGTAGGGTAAGTAGCCTTCCTCCCAATATTTCATCCTGATTTATCAAATGTCTTATGTAGCCACGCGAAAAATTTCTGCAGGTATAGCAAAGACAATTTTCATCAACCGGCTTTTTGTCATCTTTATAAAGGGCATTTCGGACAATAAGGGGACCATTTCCTGTAAATGCCATTCCTGTCCTTGCCTGCCTGGTTGGCATAACGCAATCAAAGAGGTCAAAACCTGCGGAAACGGCGTTTAAAATATCTTCTGGAGGACCAAATCCCATTAAATATCTTGGTTTGTCCGTTAGCAGAATTTCACCTAAATATGAGATAATCTCATCGGTAATCTCCTTTGGTTCACCAACACAAAGCCCTCCAACCGCATATCCTGAAAAGCCAATATCCATAAGCTCATCTGTGCTTTCCTTCCTTAAATCCTTAAATACACTACCCTGAATGATTCCAAACAAGGGTGCATTCAAAATAGCGCTCTTTGACCTCTTTGCCCACCCTGTTGTCCTATCCTTTGCGCTTTTAGCATCTCCCTTTTCACAAGGATATCCTATACATTCATCAAGGGATGTAATAATATCAGCTCCTATTTCCTCTTGAAACCTTACAGAAAGCTCTGGCGTGAATAAATGAAGAGAGCCATCAAAATGGGAGGAAAACAAAGCACCCTCCTCTGTTATCTTCCTTAAAAGGCCTAATGAGAATATCTGAAATCCACCCGAGTCTGTAATGATTAAGCCATTATAATTCATAAATGAATGTAAGCCACCCAATGATTTTATTATTTCCTTTCCTGGCCTTAAGAATAGATGATAGGCATTTACTAAAATTGCCTCATTTTCCATACCATAAAGCTCATCTGGCGTTATCCCCTTTACTGTAGCAGATGTTGCTACCGGGCAAAAGCAGGGGGTATTTACTTGTCTTTCATTTACACTTATCCTTCCAGTCCTTGCTTTGCCCTCTTCTTTTAATATCTTAAATTCCACCTTCTTTCTAGCTCCTTATTTATTTCAGAGATAACAATACCCTTTTTGTTCATCCATTTTGGTGCAATGAGGTATTCTGGCTTTGCATCTGAGATAAGCCTTAATATTACAACATTTTTTGGGATTTTCTCTAAAAAATCGCAGACTATCTTTATGTATTCATCCATCTTAAAAAGCCTTATTTTATTTTTTTTATACATTGCCTCAAGCCCTGTATCCTTTAATATATGAAGGAGATGGAATTTTATACCATCAATAGGAAGGCTTGAAAGCCTTTCTGCATCAATCATTATTTCATCGTATGTTTCTTCTGGAAGCCCAATTATCATATGAACACCAACATTTATCCCCTCATTTTTTGTTATCTCAAGGGCTTTTAAAAAATCCTCATATGTATGGTTTCGATTAGCTGCCTTAAGAATATGGTTATGGGTTGTTTGCAAGCCATATTCAATCCAGGTAAGGTAATTGCTTTTATATGAAGCAATGAGCTTTATTTTTTCAGAATCTACGCAATCTGGCCTAGTTGAAATAACAAGCCCTACAATATCCTTAAATTCCCTTATTGTGTCATATGTATTCTTTAGTGTTTCTAAACTAGCGTATGTATTCGTAAAGGCTTGAAAATAGGCAAGGAATTTGTTTATCCCCCTATTTTTATAATAATTTATAGATTCTATTATTTGCGTTCTTATATCCTTTTTCTCCCTTGTATATAGGCTAAATGCTTTATTATTGCAATAGATACAGCCCTTATTGCTCAAATATCCATCAATATTTGGACAGGTAAATCCTGCATCTATGCTTATTCTTCTTACTTTTTCACCGAAGGTATCCTTTAGATAAAGGCTGAATGGATAATATGTCAAGGTTTCTTCTTAAGTTCCTTTAGCTTTTTTCTCCTTAGATAACTTGCGACAAGCTCCTGGCAGGTATCAGCAATATAACCAAATCTTTTTTGATAAACAAGTTTTTCTCCCTCGTGATTAAGAAACCTATTTATGCTTCTAAAACCCATTTTATAATAAAACTCACGAGAAACAGGGTCATCGGGGATGTTTGCTGTAAGTAGCTCAAGTTGATATTGGGAAAGGAAGTTAGAAAGATAAGAAACAAGCTCTCTTCCTATCCCCCTTTTCTGACAATCCTTTCTAACCGCAAACCATGTTATCTCATATTCTCTATGATATAATCGCCTTTTGTATCCAATCATTCCAAAGATTTCATCGTCCTT
>JBFMED010000014.1:0-13846 GCA_040753475.1 bacterium | reverse complement strand
GTACTAATAAGATGGGGATATAATGCACAAAAGAGGGAAGCCAAAATCCCACAATTCTTTCCAAATATCCTTTTTCCTATAAGATAAACAAAGATGCAGGTCAAAGCTCCAAGAATTGCCTGAAGGATTCTTACAGCCAAATAGCTATGTCCAAAGACAAAATAAACAAAAGCCAAGAACAATGGGTATATCGGCTCCCTCCTTACAGTTAGAATTCCATCCATACAAAAACCATTACCCTGTGCAATGCTTAAGCCAATCATATCATACCCAGAAGCATCACTTACTACCCCTGGCTGAGGAAAACAAAATATGAAGAGAATCCTTAAAACCAATCCAGCAAGGAAGATAAGAAAAATCCTCATTTTATTTTGAAAAAGAATACTTTGCAGCCTAATACTTTGTCAATATTTTGTTTAAAGAACTTGCGGATATTAGGGAAACACATACAAGCTTTACTTCCCTTAATACTTTTAAAACCTTTCATATTTTACACTTGTCAAAACCCTTAAATCTATTCTATATTTATTTTATACTGAAACAAAATTGGTTTTGGTATAAAATAGCTTTATGAAAATAGGGGTTATTTCTGATACGCATGGAAACCTTTTTGCATTTGATAAGGCATTAGAAGGTTTTTTGGATTGTGAGCTTATTATTCATTGTGGTGATATTTTAGCCCCAGGACCAAAAAATCCCATTCCAGAAGGGTATAATCCACCAGGCTTAGCAGAGAAGATAAATTCCCTTTCTATACCTATTCTTATTGCAAAAGGAAATTGCGACTCTGAGGTTGATAGTATGCTTTTAAAGCCACCCATCTTTCCCCTTGTCTTTCTTCAGGATGAGAAAATAAGGATAATTGCAAGCCATTTGCCAATTGACCCCCTTCAATTTAGAGCAGATATATTGGTAACAGGCCATACACATATCCCAGTCATTGAAGAAAGGGATGGAATAATTTACCTTAATCCAGGAAGCCCATCTGTTCCATTAAGTCCTGCAAAAATCCCCACTTATGCCATTATAGATGATAAGATTACAATCTATAGCCTTTCAAAGGAGGCTATAGTTCAATGGATAAAAAAGGGCTAAAATTTATTTTTGCACCAATCGGCGTTGCTTTTGGCATAGCTGTATTTGTTTTTGTAGGTATTACGATTTCAAGAGTGTTAAAAGGAAAGGAAAAACATTTTAATCACAGATGTAGGAACTATATGGATTTCCATTGGTATCTAGCTCGTTGCTATTTATACAAACCCTACCCCTATCTTCACCAGCTATTATAAGCACCCAGCCTCCTCCGGGGGGTCCAGGAACAGGAATATCTGTTACAGCATTTGCTACAAAGCAGTCATTGGAGGGATGAGTATTAACACCTATGCGCAATACAGCCCGGGGAATCTTTTCCACCCCAAACCTTTCTTCCAATTTCGCTTTAAAGCCAGCACCATCTGCTGGATAATCGTATCCACCATCAGATTGTTCACAGGTAGCATCTATAGCAAGCTTAATGTTCTTTAAATTCTTATGGGTCGTCTTCTCACGAGCCCTGTCCATTATCAAACCTAGTCGTCCAAGAAGAATAGCAAGGAGAATCCCCACAATTACTATTACTATCATCAATTCAATAAGTGTAAACCCTTGATTTTTTCTAAAACTTCTTACCTTCATTTCAATATCCTCCAAAATTTAAGATATTTTAATAATAATTATAAAAGATATTTTTGTCAAGTGGTTTAAATTAGGAGCTTGTTTTACCCATATAAAAAAGTCAATTTTTTTCTTGATGTATCTTTGATTTTCTGGTAATCTTACATTATGCTTTTGGATGGATTAAACGAGGAGCAAAAGGAGGCGGTTTGTCATAAGGGCTCGCCATTGCTGATTATTGCTGGAGCTGGGACAGGAAAGACAAGCGTCATTACAAAGAGGATTGCCTGGTTTATTATTTCCGAAAAAATACCTTCCCAAGAGATTCTTGCCACAACCTTTTCTGATAAGGCAGCCTATGAGATGGAAAACAGGGTTGATCTCCTTATTCCCTATGGATTTACCAATTATACCATTTCAACCTTTCATTCCTTTGGGGATAGAATCTTGCGTGATAATGCATTAGAAATTGGTCTTCCACCCGATTTTAAGGTTCTAACCAACGCAGAGCAGGTTATATTCTTAAGGGAAAATTTATTTGAATTTCCCATTAAAAGATATAGACCCTTGACCAATCCAACCAGATATCTTCAAGCATTTGTAAAGCTTATTGCAAGGTGCAAGGATGAGGACATAAAACCAGAGGAATATATTGAGTATGTAGAAACATTGCCAAGTGAAACAGGGGAAGAAAAGGATTACAAGGAAAAACAGATTGAGCTTTGTTTATCCTATAAAAAATATGAGGAGTTGATGAGAAAGAATGGCTTGGTTGACTTTGGAGATCAGATTGTATTGGTATTAAAGCTCTTTCGGGAAAACCCCTCTGTTTTAAAATCATACAAAGAAAGGTATAGCCATATTTTGGTTGATGAATTCCAGGATACAAATTTCTCCCAATTTCAACTCATTAAGCTGCTTGCTTCGGAGAATATCACGGTAGTAAGCGACGATGACCAATCCATCTACAAGTTCCGAGGCGCAGCCATCTCAAATATCCTTAATTTCCAAAGCTCATTTCCTGCTCACAAGATTATTGTCCTAAAGAAAAATTATCGCTCTTTACAGCCCATTCTGGACGCCTCCTATCGGCTTATCCAATATAACAATCCCGAGCGGCTTGAGTATAAAGAGGGGATAGATAAGCATTTAGAAGGAAGAACCCAAGAGGGAAAGTCTCCAATATTTATCCACTATGAGGATGGAACATCAGAGGCAGATGGCATAGGAAAAATCATAAAGGAAAGAATAGAGCAGGGAGAAAACCCATCCTCTTTTGCCATTCTTGTCAGGGCAAATGCTGACGCAGAAATCTATAAAAGGACACTAAACCTCTTTGGCATACCATCATATTTTAGTGGCGATACAGGGCTTTATTTTCAACCTGAGATAAGGCTTTTGCTTGCATTTTTAAGGCTTATTAACAACCCCGATGATACCTTAAGCCTTTATTACCTTGCCCAATCTGAGATTTACCAGATTTCTCAATATGATTTGAGCAGGCTTATGGCAGAAAGTTCAAATAAAAAAAGGTCTTTGTGGTGGGTGTTTAGTCAGGGGTCAGGAGTCAGGGGTCAGGGGTCAGAAGGGATTGAGGTTTTGCCTGAGACATTAGAGATTATAGAGAGGATAAAGGGGGATGTAACAAGGTTTATTGAGCTTTCGGCAAGGCTCTCCCCAGGTGAGGTTCTTTACCAATTTCTTTCTTCCTCCTATATTCCAGAGCTTACCAGCAACCTTTCCAAAGAGAATGAGAGGAAGCTTTTAAATATCGGCAGGTTCTTTGAGATAATAAAGAATATCCAGCCATTGTTAAGGTATAACCGAATCCCCGAGCTTGTCTTTCACCTTGACCTTCTCATTGAATCGGGAGATGATCCAGGGGCAGTAGAGCCAGAGCCAGAGGAGGAATTGGTTAAGATTCTTACCATACATAAGGCAAAGGGATTAGAGTTTAAGTATGTCTTCCTCCCAAGGCTGGTGCAAAGGCATTTTCCCTCGGATAATAGACCAGATATCCTTGAGATTCCAGAGTCCCTGATAAAGGACATATTGCCATCAGGGGATTTCCATCTCCAGGAGGAGAGAAGGCTATTCTATGTAGCAATGACAAGGGCAAAGGATGGGATTTATCTTTCATCCGCAAGGGACTATGGGACAAAGAGGTCCTGGAAGACATCGCAATTTGTTTCAGAAGCATTGGATATTCCAAAGGAGAAGCCAAAGGCATCATCCCTGATGGATAAGATTGGAATGACAAGGGATGTGCAGATTGAAACAAAGGAAAGAGAAGAGAAAGGATTGATTACCTTAAGCCACTACCAGATAGATGACTATATCACCTGCCCCTTGAAATATAGATATGTCCATATCCTAAAGGGGTTTATCCAAAAACACCCCTCTGTAATCTATGGGAATTCCCTCCATCAGGCAATCTCATTCTATTACAAAAGAAAGGGGGAGAAAAAGCAAGTAAGCCTAGCAGACTTACAAAATGTCTTTGAAAAAACCTGGGTTTGTGAAGGGTTTATCAGCAGAGAGCATGAGGAAAAGATGATGGATGAGGGAAAAAATGTTCTTTCAAGGTTTTTTGAGGAAGAAGAAAAGAAGGGTTCAATCCCAACCTATGTTGAGATGGATTTTAAGGTTATGCTCCAGGATGATATAAGGCTTACTGGAAGATTTGATCGGGTTGATATAGGTGGCAACGATGTCCTTATCTCTGACTTTAAGTCAGGCGATGTTTCAGATAAACATAAGGCGGATAAAAGAACAAAGGAGAGCCTCCAGCTTGCAATATATGGGCTTTCCTGGTATAAACTCCATAGCAAGATTCCCAAGGTTTCCCTTATCTTTCTTGAATCTGGAGTAGCCGGCGAATATGAGCTATCCCAAAAAGACCTTGAAAAGACAGAGGAAAAGATACATCTTACCGCAAGGGGAATAAGAAGAAAAATTTTTAATCCCACCCCAGCCTATAACAATTGCCTTTATTGTGCATACCAGCGGATTTGCCAATCGTCTTCCCTTTCACACTAAAATGGAAAAAATTTCTTGCAAATTTTCTTATGACTGGTTAAAATGAATAAAGGTGGCACTGGAACGCGATAGGAATATGCTGGGGGTTCGGTTGGACGCCACAGCCCTAAGGAACGAAGCGGCCTACCTGCAAGGTGAAAAAGAGGGAGAAAAGCAAGGTTAAAAAGGATAATGCCCCCAACGGCAGATAACATTCGTATGATAAAATATGATAAAATGTGATAAAATATTGTAAAAAGTGGTGATATAAAATGGAACGATTAAAACTTTCAAATTTTTCGGTGAGGGTCTAAAATGAGAAGAATTTTCTTGTTTATTTTACCAATTTTAATTGCCGTTGTTGCGGCTTTTACCCTCTTTGGCTATTTTCAAGCCCGCTCTGAAGAAGAGAAACTCCTTGATGACTTGAAACGCAAAGCTAAACACATTGCAGAAGCTATGGAGCTTTCAGCAAGGGATGTCTTTATCGCAAAAAACATAAGAAATGCCAATCGCCTGGTTGAGAAGTTTGAAACACGGGAAAGATTGCAGGGGTGTGTTTTATATGATAAGGATGGCAACATTATTGCTGTTACTAAACGCTTTGATGACTGGAAAGAAAAAGATAAGCCCTATCTAAAAAATATATTATCCAATAAAACCCCAAGGGGCGAAATGGAGGAATTTAAAAACTATGTGGTTTATAGTTATATCCTTCCCATTACCGATGAGGAGGGAGGGGTTTTGGGCCTGGTTGAAATTATACACGATACCTCTTATGTGTTAACCCGATTAACCGAGATATGGAAGAGAATTAGTGCGACACTTATTGTTCTTTTAGTAATAATCTTTGTTATGGCAATCTTTCTCTACAAGCAAATTTTTGCCCTACCGGTTCAGCGTCTCACCGAATGGTTTAGACATTTCCAAAAAGGTGAAACCGATGAAGCACACCCGATCAGAGAAAAGGGGGAATTGGGCAAGCTTGCCAGCGAGGTTGAGCAGGTGGCATTGAACCTTAGGGTTGCCCGCAGGGCAATTTCCGGTGAGGCTTCTGTGCGCTTAGAAAAAGAAGAGATCTGGACAGAAGCTAAATTAAGGGATATTGTTCATGCTCGCTTAGGTGAAAAGGCATTATTCGTGGTTTCAAACCGAGAGCCTTATCTGCATGAAATGACAGGTGCAGGCTCAACCAAATGCATAAGACCAGCAAGCGGTGTTGTAACTGCCTTACACCCTATTCTCTGCGCCTGCGGCGGGATGTGGATAGCCCATGGGGCAGGCAATGCCGATAGAAAATTTGTCAATTCAAAAGATAAACTTGGGGTGCCACCAGAGGATAACCGTTACATTCTTAAGCGAGTATGGCTTAACAAAAAGGAAGAGGATGGCTATTATTATGGTTTTGCCAACGAAGGGCTATGGCCACTTTGCCATAATACACATACTAGACCCATTTTTAGAGAAAGTGATTGGGAAGTATATAAAAAGGTAAACCAAAAATTTGCCGATAAAGTGCTAGAAGAATTCCCGGCAAAGAGCCCATTTGTCTTTATTCAGGACTATCATTTCACCATCTTAGGCAGAATGATAAAGGGAAAACGCCCCGATGCCACAATTGCCTTATTCTGGCATATCCCCTGGCCTACACCTGAAGCATTTTCTATCTGCCCTTATCAGAGAGAAATCTTAGAGGGAATGCTTGGCTGTGACTTGATTGGTTTCCATGTGCAAGCCCATTGCAATAATTTCTTAGACACAGCGAACCGACTCCTTGAGTCAAAAGTGGATATTGAGAAATTTAGTGTCATCCGTTTAGATAAAGAAACCTTTGTAAAAGCTTTTCCTATTAGTGTTAACGGATATATAAGCGGTGAGATTAAAGATAGCGATTTAACAAAACAAATAGAAATAATTAAAAAGGGGTTAGAGTTAGAGAATAAAATTATCGGCGTAGGGGTTGATAGGATTGATTATACCAAAGGTCTCATTGAAAGGGTGCTTGCAATTGATAGATTTTTTGAGAAATATCCGAATTATAAGAAGAAGGTGGTATTTATCCAGCTTGCTGCGCCTAGCCGCACCCATATAAAACGCTATCATGACCTTATGTCAGAGATTGATGAGTTAGTAGAAAAGAAAAACTGGAAGCATATGGAGGCAAACTGGAAGCCGATAATTTACCTTAAAAGGCATTTCTCAGCAGAGGAAATCAAGCCTTTTTATAAAATGGCAGATTTTTGTATTGTAAGTTCCCTGCATGATGGGATGAACCTGGTTGCCAAAGAATATGTATCAGCAAAAAAAGATTTATCAGGCGCGCTCATTTTAAGCCAATTTACCGGTGCAGCAAGGGAATTGACCAATGCGGTTTTGATAAATCCTTATGCCATTGAAGAATTTGCCGAGGCAATTAAGGTTACTTTGGAAATGCCAATAGATGAAAAGAAAAAGCGTATGGAAAATATGAGAAAGATAATTGCAGAGAATAATGTCTACCGCTGGGCTGGTAATATCATTACCGAGCTGGCCGCCTTGAAAAAGGCTTTATAACCTGCATTCAACAGCAAAATTCATAACATATTGATATTATTACACTTAATTTTTGAGATTGTCACTACCTATTGCTTTTCCTGTTTTACTCCGTTAGAATGCCCCGCTTGCCCCGTTAGATATGAACATATATTAAGAAGATTGCAAAACTATCAAATATGCTTAAGCTTACTTTTGGGATCACTTAATTTATTTACCACCATCATTTTAATAAGGACAATTTGTCAAGTAATATTTTCTCTCTTTTTACATTTTATTGTCACTCACTTTTTAGGATTTTTTAATATTAACCCCTCCAAATCCCTTATAAATCAAGGAATTTTATTTTTAAAACCCAATTTTTAGGGCATTTGCTGTTGAACTTGGGTTTTAAGTTTTAAGTTGTGGTTTTTAGCTTTTAGTTTTAAGCTTTAAGTTTTTCAAAGAAGTTTGCAAACATACAGCTAAAGTTGAAAGATGATCTTAATTATGAAGAATTATGCGGAGAACTATAAATATATCCTATATCCTGTATCCTATATCCTGTATCGTGTATCCTGTGAGGATGAAGGTAATAGGAAGGCTAAGGCTTCGGAAGGAGGCATTTCAGGCTGTGCTTTCGGCGTAAACCTTGAAAAACAAAAAATAATAGACAAAATGTTTTAAAATAGGTTATACTTTCTAAAATTTTATGTTGATAGAAAGAAAAGAAATGGTAGAGACAAAAAAAATGGTAAGAGAGATTCCCATTGAAAAGATAAGGAATATCGGCATTATGGCACACATAGATGCTGGAAAGACAACCACAACAGAGAGAATCCTTTACTATACAGGAAGAACACATAAAATAGGAGAGGTTGACGAGGGGACAACGGTTATGGATTGGATGGATCAAGAGCAGGAAAGGGGGATAACCATAACATCTGCGGCAACAACCTGTTTCTTTAAGGGCCATCAGATAAACATCATTGATACCCCAGGCCATGTTGACTTTACCATTGAGGTTGAAAGAAGCCTTCGCGTCCTTGATGGTGCGATTGCTATATTCTGTGCGGTTGGCGGTGTTCAGCCCCAGACAGAGACTGTATGGCGACAGGCAGATAGATACCGTATTCCAAGGATTGCATTTATCAACAAGATGGATAGGGCTGGTGCAGATATGGACAAGGTTGTTGAGATGATGAAAAAGAGGCTCTCTGGAAAGCCCGTAGAGATTCAAATTCCTTATGGAATAGAGAGTGAATTTAAGGGTGTAATTTCTCTTATAGAGAAAAAGCTTATTATTTGGGAGGATGAGGATGGTTTAATTTATAAAAAGATAGATATTCCAAAGCACTTACAAGAAAAGGTGAACACCCTTCATCACAAGCTTGTAGAGAGCTTGTCCGAATATGACGAAGGAATTATGGAAAAATACCTTTCTGATGAAACAATATCTTCTGACGAAATAAAAAGGGTGATAAGGAAAGAGACAATTAACTGTAATATATTCCCTGTCCTTTGTGGAGCATCATTTAAAAACAAGGGTGTCCAGCCACTTATGGATGCGATTGTTTCCTTCCTTCCCTCACCTACGGACATTTCTTCAATTGTGGGAATAAACCCAAAAAATAATGAATATGAGGAAAGGCAAGCCTCTGATGATGAGCCTTTATCCTCCCTTTTATTTAAGATAGCCTCAGACCCATTTGCCGGAAACCTTATTTATATCCGTGTCTACTCAGGTCATCTTGATGTTGGAAAAACCGTATATAATACAACAAAGGATAGAAACGAGAGGATAACAAAAATCTTTAGGGTTCATGCAAACAAGAGGGAGGAGATAAAGAGGCTATATTGTGGCGAGATAGGTGCGATTGTTGGTCTTAAAGAGGCATCAACCGGTGATACATTGACAAGCCCAGAATACCCTATACTCCTTGAAAGTATGCACTTTCCAGAACCTGTTATCTCTATGGCAATTACGCCTGCCACAACAAAGGATGAGGAGAAGATGGGCATTTCTATAAATAAGCTTATTACAGAAGACCCAACATTTAAGATGACATTTAACCAGGAAACAGGACAGAGCATTATCTGGGGAATGGGAGAGCTGCACCTTGAGATAATGGTAGAGAGGCTTTATCGGGAATTTGGCGTTGAGCTTAAAACAAGCCCTCCCCAGGTTGCCTATAAGGAAACCATCAAAAGAAAGGTGGAGGCAGAGGGAAGATATATCAAGCAATCAGGTGGAAGGGGTCAATATGGCCATGTTATTGTTACAATGGAGCCAGCAGAGGCTGGTTGCGGAATTGAGTTTGTTGATAAAATCATTCAGGGAAGAATTCCAAGGGAGTATATCCCCTCTATCAAGAAGGGAATAGAGGAGGCAGCAACCAATGGTGTTTTGGGTGGATTTCCCGTGGTTGATGTAAAGATTACCTTGCACGATGGTTCATTCCATGAGGTTGATTCATCTGACATTGCCTTTCGCAATGCGGCAGTAATTGCCTTTCGCGATGGAATGAAAAGGGCAGAACCCATTCTTTTAGAGCCAATAATGAAGATAGAAATAACCACGCCAGAGGATTATTTAGGTGATGTTATAGGTGATATAAACAAAAAGAGAGCCCGTATCCTTAATATGGAAACAAAGGGCGATGGAAGAATTATAAAGGCAGAGATTCCCCTTTGCTCTATGTTTGGTTATGCTACAATTCTCCGTTCAATAACCCAGGGAAGGGGCATATATACGATGGAATTTTCTAATTATGAGCAGGTTCCAGCAGAGATACAGAAGGAGATATTGAAATGAAAGAGAAGGTAAGGATAGTGCTTAAGGCATTTGATCATCAAATCCTTGACAAATCAACAAGGGATATCGTTGATATAGCCAAGAAGACAGGAGCAACCTGTATTGGACCAATTCCCCTTCCTACAAAAATTTCAAGATACACAGTGTTAAGGTCAACAAACATTGATAAAAAGTCAAGGGAGCAATTTGAGATAAGGGTTCACAAAAGGATTGTTGATATTGCAGACCCTACAAATGAGACCATATCCAGCCTGATGGATCTTAATCTTCCAGCAGGCGTTGATGTTGAAATAAAGAAATGAATGGATTATTAGGAAAAAAGATTGGGATGACACAGGTATTTGAAGGAGGAAAGGTTACCCCAGTAACCGCTATATCAGCTGGTCCCTGCTTTGTGGTTAATATAAGAACAAAGGAAAAGAATGGATATTGTGCGATTCAGCTGGGATATGGAGAAGACAAAAGGCCAAATTCTTCA
Source organism: bacterium (assembly GCA_040753475.1). GTDB lineage: Bacteria > UBA9089 > UBA9088 > UBA9088 > UBA9088 > JBFLYE01. The sequence continues at coordinate 3,371 of JBFMED010000014.1, read as the reverse complement.
AAAAGGGGCTATTTTAAGAAACAGGGATTCTCTTGTAAGAAGCATGTTATGGAATTTAGAGAGGAATCTGACCACAAAATAGGTGATAGGATAGGTGTTGATATATTTAAAGAAAATGAGCTTGTTAAGGTGTCTGCAATCTCAAAGGGAAAGGGGTTTCAAGGTGTTGTCCGAAGACACAATTTTTCTGGCGGCGTAGCAACCCATGGTTCTATGTTTGGAAGGGTCATTGGTTCTATTGGTCAATCCTCATTTCCCTCAAGGGTATGGAAGAATACAGGGATGCCTGGAAGAATGGGTGGCAAAATGGTTACAATGAGAAACCTTAAGGTTGTAAAGGTAATTGCAGAGAAAAATCTTATCCTTATAAGGGGAGCAATCCCTGGGCCTGTAAATGGCATTGTTGTAATTAAAAAATGCAAGTAGATGTATTGAATATAAAGGGAGAAAAAATAGAAGAAATAGAGCTTAATGATGAGATATTCGCCAAAAAGCCCAATCCCAATACAATATATGAGGCAAATAAGGCATACCTTGCCAATCAAAGAAGGGGAACAGCATCAACCAAAAGAAGGGGTGAGGTTTCTGGCTCTGGAAGAAAGCTCTGGAGGCAGAAGGGAACAGGAAGGGCAAGAATTGGCTCAATAAGAAGCCCTCTATGGAAGGGTGGTGGTATTATCTTTGGCCCTAAACCAAGAAGCTTTAAGATAAACCTTCATAAAAAGGTAAGAAGAAATGCCCTTATCTCTTCCCTTTCAGCAAAGGCTCTAGAAAAAAAAATATTGGTAATTGATAGCATAGACCTAAAAAAGCCAAAAACAAAGGTAATGGATAAAATAATCTCAAAGCTTAACCTTAAAAAGCCCTTGTTTGTCCTTTCGCAGCGAAGCCCTGAATTTATTAAAAGCACAAGAAATATATCGAACACTCATTCCTCTTTGGCAGAAAATCTATGCTCATACTATGTCCTTTCCCACAATGAGCTTGTTATCACAAAAGAGGGAATTAAAAGGCTAGAAGAAAGGCTACTTAGAATTTAAGATTTTCTTATAAATAGATGTGAAGGAGGGGAAATTTTTATTCCCTGTGCAAGCCCTCCCCATTCTGTGTTTAAAAGGGAAGATCCAAGCTTTTCTAAAATCTTCCGACCTGCATCTGGCATTACTGGATAGATAAATAATGCAATTAGTCTTATGCTTTCAAGTAGCCTATAAAGGCAATCACAAAGCCTTCTTTTAGAAGAAATTGCCCAGGGTTTTTCTTTGTCAATGTATCTATTGCACTCGTTTATAAAAGCCCAAACGACCTCAAGGTATGTATGAAATTTTAATTCATCAAAATAGGAATCCATATTTTTAATGATATTAAAAGCAGATTCCCATAAAGCCCCTCCACCACTCTTTTCTGGAATAATCCCTCCTAAATATTTATTTACCATAGCAAGTGTCCTTGATACAAGATTTCCAAGGTCATTTACTAAGTCAGAATTAAGCCTTTGGATAAGGGCTTGATATGAAAAATCTCCATCTAAGCCAAAGGGAAGGTCTCTTAAGAGAAAATACCTTAAGCAATCAGCTCCTACATCATCGGCTAATTCAGATGGAGAAATAACATTTCCTAAAGACTTTGACATCTTCTCTCCCTTTATCCTCCACCATCCATGTCCAAAAACCATCTTTGGTAAGGAAAGACCACAAGAAAAAAGCATAGAAGGCCAGATTATTGTATGGAATCTTAAGATATCCTTTCCAACCAGGTGTAGGTCAGGTGGCCAATATTTTTCAAATTTTTGCCTTTCCTCTGGAAAGCCAGCACCGGTTAAATAATTTGTTAAAGCTTCAAACCAGACATACATAACATCATCGGAAGAAATTGGGATTCCCCATTTAAGATTTCTCCTTGTAATACTTAAATCCATTAGCTCATCCTTTACAATATTTTCCATTTCAGTAGACCTAAAGGAAGGCTTAATAAAATTTGGATTCTCCTTAAAATATGAAAGAAGCCTCTCTTTATAGCTTGATAGCCTAAAATAGTATGTAGGAGATTCTAGAAATGTTGTATTCCTTCCACAGGAGGGGCAAATTTTTTCTTTTAAACAATAGCTTTCGCAGGGTATGCAATAATTTCCGCTGTATTGCCCCTGATAGATATCGCCATTTTTATAGATAAGCTCAAATACATATCTTGCTGTTTTTTTATGCTCTCTGCTTGTTGTCCTTATAAAATCATCGTATAAGATATTAAGCTTCTTCCATAGAGATTTAAAATTCTCTGATTGAGAGTCTGCAAGTTCTTGGGGAAAAATGCCCTTTTCCTTTGCAGATTGCTCTATTTTTTGTCCATGCTCATCTGTGCCTGTTACAAACAAGACATCGAATCCTTTAAGCCTCTTATACCTTGCAATGCAATCAGCGGCAATCGTTGTATATGCATGGCCAATATGGGGAATATCATTTACATAATAAAGGGGGGTGGTAATGTAATATTTCATTTAGCATTTTAAATTTAGCATTTAGCATTTTAAATTTTAAATGATAAATTTGCAATGTTAAATGTTAAATTTTAACTTCTACTATTCTTTCATCCTCAAGCTTTACTTTTATGCAGGATCTGATTGGACAGACCTCTTCAATAATACCAATTCCCTCCTCTGTTTTATAAGAAGAGCCCTCTTTTGGTGTTTTTTTTCTAAATTCCTTATAAAACTCATATTCAAAAGCAAGGCAGCACATAAACCTTCCACATACACCTATTATCTTAGAAAAAGACATAGATAGGTTTTGTTCCCTTATCATCTTTACATTAATACCTTTAAGGTCCTTTAAAAATTTAGAACAACAGGGTTCCCTTCCACACCAGGAAAAACCCCCAAACAGCTTTACCTCCTCCTTTATCCCTATCTGATAAAGCTCAATTTTAGAACCCAAAGAGCTTGAAAGCTCTTTAACAAGGTTTCTAAAATCAACCCTCTCGTTTGCACTAAAATAGAATGTGTACTTTTTTTCATCCAAAGAGAGGTGGACATCTATAAACTTCATATCAAGGTTATGCCCTTCTACCTTTTCTATAAAAAGCTTTTTAGAAAGCTCCTCTTTTTCTTTATTTAGCTTCTGTTTTTCTAGATCTTCTTCGGATGCTTTTTTGATAATCCTTGGAATATGCTCTTTTATCTGCTCATCTAAAACCTTTGGTCCTTCGACACTTAAACCTATATCACAATATCCTTCCATTTCAACAAGGTAGTTCTCGCCCAATTTAATTGAAAGCTCTCCACAATCGCAATAGTTTATCCTGGGATCCTTTAAAAACCTTATTCCAACTGCCTCTTTAACCATTACAATTCGCAATTATTCCAAATACCATCTTTT
>JBFMED010000013.1:0-3647 GCA_040753475.1 bacterium | reverse complement strand
CTGCTATCCCTCATCAGATACATCGCATATTGAGTTTTTAAGGAGTGCAAACTCTGCTCTGGCAGGTGCATTTAAACATAAAAATAGGATTGTTATTTCAAATGGATAAAGGAAATGGAAAACATAATATTCCTTGAACCTAATCGCAGGTCAACCAGGGGGAGGAAAGACAATTACAAGTTCTCAAATTCTCTTTGCCAATTGCAATAAAGAAAATAAAGGAATCCTCTTTTCAACGGTCTCTGAGCCGCCCATAAAGCTATTAAGATACCTCCAGCAATTTGCATTCTTTGAGGCTGAAAAATTTAATTCCTCTATCAGAATAGTAGATATGAGCAGGGTTCTTCATAAGGATGATCCAGATTGGATTATAAAGTTTATTATGCAAAAGATAGAGGAATTTGAGGCGAATATTGTTGTTATTGATTCATTCAAGGCAATTTCTGGATTATTTTCCAACCCCTCTTATGAAAGAAGGTTTATCTACGACCTTTCCTCAGAGCTTGTCCTTTCCCAATGCAGTGCGTTTTTTGTTGGAGAATATAGCCTTGATGAGATAACAAAGGAGTCTGTTTTTGCTATTGCAGATTCTATTATTCTAATCTCAACAGATGTAAAGGGCTATCTAAGGAGGCATTATATTGAGATCTTGAAGATGAGGGGAGTAGAATACTTTGCGGGAAAGCATAGATTGACCATAGATAGCTCTGGAATAACAGTATATCCAAGGCTTAAACCAGAACCCGTGTCAATTAGCGATATGTTCCCCCTTTCTCCAAATAGGATAAGCACAGGTACAGAAGGCCTTGATAGAATGACAAGGGGTGGAGTTTATGAGGGTTCGTCAAGTTTGATTGTTGGTCCATCTGGTGTTGGAAAGACAATCCTCTCTTTATATTTTCTTAATGAAAAAGCGAAGAAGGAGAAAAAGGGGTTGTTTATTTCATTTGAGGAAGTTCCTCAAAAGCTTATTAGAACAGCAAAATCTTCTGGTATAGACCTTGAAAGGCTAATTTCGGAAAAAAAGATATATGTTTTATATTACTCGCCCATTGAGCTTTCTATTGATGCATTCCATAAGGAGCTTCTTTCTCTGGTTGAGAAAGAAGAGCCAGAGATAATTGTTATTGATTCACTCTCTGATATATCCATTACCATAGCGGATCCAACCCATCTTAAAAACTACCTATTCTCTATGATAACCCATTTGGGAAGGCAGGGAATAACTTGTTTGTTCACTTCTGAGATAGAAAAAGAGGATTCCTCCATTACAGCATCAAGACTTTCTGTGGTTATTGATAACATCTTTCTTTTGGATTATAAAAAAGAGGAAGGTAGGATAAAAAAGACAATATCTGTTCTTAAGACAAGGAGCCTAGACCATGACAAGGGAATTTTTGAATACGAGATAACCAATTCTGGAATAAAGATTTTTGATGAAAGGTAATTTTGTTGCTAATTTTTCATTTTCCACAACAAAGCTTGTATTTCTTTCCACTTCCACAAGAGCAGGGAGAATTCCTTCCTATCTTTGGTGTTTTCCTCTTTACTGTTTGAGGAATTTCAAGCCCCTCTTCGGCTATTTCCTCTTTTATCTCATCTGTTATTAACCCCTTCTCATCCAGAAATTTAAAATATAGCTTAAAAAGTTTTTGAATATTTTTAAGGTTTTCTTGATTTATAGAAACCTTTTTTCTAATCTTAAGAAATATTCCCATTGCTTCCATTTTACTCATATTTGGGCTTAACTTGCTTTCAAGTAATGTATTAAGAATAAATTCTGCATTTTCAATTACATTTTTTGATTTAAGGCTGTTAAGCATTCCAGATGCTATAAACTCGCCTATAAAATGTCTTATATCTAATTCTTCTTGTTCTTCCTGGTTTTTTTCTTTTTTCTTGAATAAATTTTTAAGGAAATTCATTGTATGGGAAATGTTTCGCAAAGGGAGGCAACCTCTTTTTTCACATTTTCTTTTCTTTTTATTACCCTTTCAATAAGCCTTGCTATCTCTTTCATTTGCTCCTCTTTCATCCCTCTCGTAGTAAGGGCTGGTGTTCCTATTCTTATTCCAGAGGTTATGGTTGGTGGAAGAGAATCATAAGGAATGGCATTTTTATTAACAATGATGCCCTGTTCACAAAGGAGTTCTTCTCCTATTTTTCCTGTTATTCCCATAGGGCTTAGGTCAACCAAAAGAAGGTGGTTATCCGTTCCACCCGTGATTAGCTTAAAACCAAAGGAGGTAAGGCTTTCTGCTAATACAGAAGCATTTCTTACAACTTGCTTTGCATATTCCTTAAAATCAGGGGATAAAGCCTCTTTAAAACATATAGCTTTAGCGGTAATGATATGCATAAGGGGGCCACCCTGTATCCCTGGAAATATTGTTTTATCAATGAGCCTCCCGTATTCTTCTTTTGCCATAATCATCCCTCCCCTTGGGCCCCTCAATGTCTTATGGGTTGTTGTAGTTATAATATCGGCTATTCCAATCGGGCTTGGGTGGACATTACCTGCGATAAGCCCAGCAATATGGGCAATGTCTGCTACCAGCAAGCTATCTATCTCATCTGCAATCTTTCTAAATTCCCCAAAATCTATTATCCTTGAATATGCCGATGCACCACAGACAATCATCCTTGGGTTGTATTTCCTTGCCAAATCTCTTACGATGTTAAAATCTATAAGGCCTGTTTTTGGATTAACGCCATAAGGTATAGAGCTAAATATTTGTCCTGAGAAATTAACCCCTGCACCGTGTGAAAGATGGCCTCCAGATTGTAGGTCCATTCCCATAATAATATCACCAGAAGATAGAAATGCAAGGTAGGCTGCCATATTTGCCTGTGTTCCTGAATGTGGCTGGACATTTACATATTCTGCATTAAAAAGCTCCTTTGCCCGCTTGATTGCAAGATTCTCTACTTCATCTACAAACTCACAACCCCCATAGTATCTCTTGTTTGGATAGCCCTCTGCATACTTGTTTGTCAATACAGAACCTGCTGCTTCTCTAACTGAAAGGCTTGCATAATTTTCTGAGGCAATGAGGTTTAATGTATTCCTTTGCCTCTCTTCATCTTGCTTTATTATTCTATATACCTCCTCATCAAATGCTTTTATCTCTTCCATCTTTGACACTATAAATTAAAAAACCATTTTTTGTCAATTGACAAAATTCCTAAATCTAAACACATACCTTTATGTATGACACCTCTTTGATTTTTTTGTCAAGCATAAAAGAAGATTACGTGTTTAGCTACCCTATAGCTAGGCACAAAGGGGCAAAGGAACAAAGGGACGTAAACAGGCACAAAGGAACAAAGGGACAAAGGCACAAAGAAAGCAAGTAACAAATAAACTCTGTGCCTTTGTGCCTTAAGTGCCTATTTCCCATTTTATTCTCACCTAGCTAAACACATACATTTATTACGCCCTAGGATGTGCCTTATCATATACCTCCTTAAGGTGCTTTCTGGTAATATGGGTATAGATTTGGGTTGTGGAAAGGCTTTTGTGTCCAAGGAATTCCTGGACAGAGCGAATATCAGCACCCTTTTCCAAAAGATGTGTTGCACAGGAATGCCTTAAAGTATGTGGTGAGATATGGGGAAGACCTGCCTTTTTTCTTATTTTATCAATG
>JBFMED010000012.1:0-2921 GCA_040753475.1 bacterium | reverse complement strand
CAACGGTCAACATTTTATACCCAAACAAAATTGGTTTTCGGCTTTAAGTTCCTACCAATTGAAACTTTTCTGTAAGTAAGGATTCTAACTCTCCTCCATATGCATCAAAGCTATTAAAGAATTTTACCATATTTTCTCTAATTTCTTCATATTTCTTTAAGATTAGCTTAAAACACATACAATTTTTAAGTTGCAAAAATTAGGGTTTTTTTGTATTCTATATTGCATGGAATTCAATGAGCTTCTTTCTATAATGATTGAAAAGGAGGCATCAGACCTCCACATAAAGGCAGAGAGACCTCCCATCTATAGAATCCATGGAAAGATGGTCTCCTTAGACAATTGCCCTCCATTTACCTGGGAAGAAACAGAGGGTATGGCTATGCCCATTATGAATACTAGCCAGGTTGAGAAATTTAATAAAAGGCATTGGGCAGACCTTGGCTATTCATTTAAGGGATATAGGTTTAGGGTAAATATCTTTAATAACAAGGGGACGGTTGCTATGGTTATAAGAAAGATTGAGTCAAAGATTCCGGCCATAGAGCAGCTTGGCCTTCCTTCTGTTTTAAAGGAGATTGTTGCATACCCAACAGGTCTTATCCTGGTTACAGGGCCAACCGGCTCTGGAAAATCAACCACCCTGGCATCCTTAATTGATGAGATAAATTCAAATATTTCCTGCCATATAGCAACTATTGAAGACCCTGTAGAATATGTTTTTGCTGATAAAAAGGCGAGTATATCCCAGAGGGAGGTTGGTTCTGATGTTTTATCTTATGACGATGCCCTTCCACCATTATTAAGGCAGGACCCTGATGTTATACTTATTGGTGAAATGAGGGATAGGGAGACAATTGAAATAGCCTTAAAGGCAGCCGAGGCAGGACACTTGCTTTTATCAACCCTTCATACATCATCTGCCGCATCTACTATGGATAGGGTTTTATCCTATTTTCCGCCCGATATGCACCATCAGATAATGATTGAACTTGCTATGACCTTAAGGGCGGTTATTTCACAGCGTCTGATCAGGAGGCAGGATGGAAAGGGAAGGGTGGCCGCTTTAGAGATTATGATAAATTCACCCACTATAAAGACATATATTGAAAAGGGCGAATTTGGAAATATCTACAAGGCAATTGAAGGCTCTGTGTATCATTATAAGATGCAGACAATGGAGCAATCCCTTGTTGCCTTGGTTATCAATGGCATTGTAAGCCTTGATGATGCTGTTTCATCTTCAAACAACCCAAATGCCTTAAGGCAGCTTCTCCATGAATTTGGGATAAAGAAGAAGGAACAAGAGGAAAAGGAGAAGATAGTAATTGGGGGAGAATAATATAAAAAATTGCAAAGGCTAAATTGCAAATTGTAAATTGAAGGTGGATAAAATTTACAATTTAAAATTTACAATTGAGCGAAGCGATAAGGGAGGATAGAGCGATGAGTAATGGTGATTTTTCAATATTAGCAGGGAAGGTTTGGGAGGCTGATGACCTGAAAAAGAGGATCCTTGAGAAGGAAAAGGAAATGGAGCAGCTAAAGAAGCAATTTGCAGAGAAAGAAAGGCTTCTTAATGAACAATTAGCAAAGGTAAAGGAAGAGCTTGAGGCTGAAAAAATAGGCCATGAGGAGACAAAGAAAAAGCTTTCTAATGCAAAGGCAGACCTTTCAAATGCAAGGATGAAGGCAGAGGAATTTGAGAGAAAGATAAGGCAGATGGAACAAGAGAAACAACAACAGAAAAAGGGATTTGGCGGGCTTTTTAAATAGTAATGCCTCCATTAACAAGGCTTTTTAAATATCTTTTTGGCTTTAAGACATATCTTATCCTGGCAGGGGTTTGTATGGTCATAAACTCTGCTGCTACCATTGGCATCCCCTGGATGGGGAAGATGCTTCTGGATGCTTTACCAAAAAAGAATACCTACCTTATCGCTGAAATCCTTGTTATAAGCATAGGGATTGCATTTGTATTGGCAATTTCAAGATATGGACAAAACCTCCTTTTAAACCTTGTTGGAGAAAGGGTTATATTCAACATAAGGTGCGAGGTATTTAATCACCTTATGGATGTATCTCTGCCTTTCTATACAAGGAGGAAAAAGGGAGAGGTTTTATCAAGGATTACAAATGATGTCCTTGTCCTTAAGAATTTTCTCTCTGAGGACATTCTTTCCCTTACAAAAAATCCCATTGTCATTATTGGCTCAATATTTATCCTTTTTTACCTTAATTGGAAGATGACATTGCTTACCCTAGCCATTACACCTTTGATTATAAAGACAATCTATAGATTTGGAAAGAGGATGAAGGATATAACCCTATCCTGCCAGAGGAGATTGGCAGAGCTTATTGGCATTGCCTCAGAGGATATTCATAATGTAGCTACCATAAAGCTCTTTACCGCAGAGGAGAAGGAGAAGGAAAGGTTTAGGAAAAAGAACCTTGAGTATTTTTCCCTCACAAAAAAAACCATAAGGCTTCTTTCCCTCTCCGTTCCTTTGGTTGAGCTTCTTGGAACAATGGGAATAATCCTTTTATCGGGTTATGGGGCATATCAGGTTATTACAGGAGGTCTTACCCAAGGAGGACTTGTTGCATTTTTGTTTTATATTGGAACAATCTCATCGCCCCTTAAGTCGATAACAAAGGCAAATCTTATTATAAATCAGGCAAGAGCAGCCTCTTCTCATATATTTGAGCTATTGGATGATAAACCCATTATTCCAGAGGAAAAGGATGCTATGCCTTTAAAAATAAAAGGGGGAAGGATAGAGATTAAAGACCTGTATTTTAGCTATGAAGAAACACCGGTTCTTTCTGGAGTTAACCTTGAGATTAAGCCTGGTGAGTTTTTGGGCATAGCTGGGGAATCTGGTTGTGGAAAGACAACCCTGACAAGCCTTATTTTAAGG
>JBFMED010000011.1:0-3051 GCA_040753475.1 bacterium | reverse complement strand
TATATCTTTAACCGCAATTCCCACTAATTTTGTTTCAAGCCCAAGCCTTTTATGATCAAAGATTGGTCCAATCTCCCTGATTATTCCTTTATTTTTTAAAGATGTAACAATCTTAATTACAGAATTTTCATCTAATCCTATTCTTTCTCCTATAACCTTAAAAGGCTGTTTTTCTAAAGGAAATTCCCCTTGAATGGCTTTTAATACCTTTTTATCCAAATCCATAGCCATTGATTCTCTTCATAAATAAAAATGAAAAATTCGCTCCCCTACTCCAAAGTATGAAAGCCGAAAGGCTATTTGGACAATAAAATTGAAAAACCCAAAGCCCAATAATAATATAAGAATAATAAAGCCAAAAGGCTCAAGGAAGCTTACCTTAAAGGAGGTATCTGGTGGTAGGAAGTAAGCTATAATCCTTGAGCCATCAAGAGGTGGAATGGGAATAAGATTAAAAATTGCCAAGAGAAAATTTGCTATTACAAAGCAAAGGAGCAAATGTTCAAGGTATGAACCAACAGGAATAAATGAAAGCCTTAAAATAATAGATGAAATAATAGCAAGCCCTATATTTGAAAGAGGGCCTGCAAGGCTAACCTTAACCATATCATTTCTTGGATTATTAAGGTTATAAGGATTTACAGGAACAGGCTTTGCCCATGCGGGAACAGGAATGTGAGTAACAAAGGCAAAGAGGGGGACTAATATAGAGCCAATTGGATCAAGATGAGCCACTGGATTCAAGCTGAGCCTTCCAGAAAGCCTTGCTGTTTTATCTCCGCACCTATCAGCCACAAGGCCATGGCTAACCTCATGGATAACCACAGAAAAAAGCAAAACAGCAATGTAAATAACTAAATTCATAGTATTTATTTAGATTTTTTGTTAATTAAAGATAATTTACGAATACCTTGCATTTATTTTAACATATTCGCTTGATAAATCACAAGTAAGAAATGAAATAGCCTCTTCTCCTTTGCCAAGGGAAATCCTTATCTCAATCTCCTTGTCTTTTAATTCTTGTTTTATCTCCTCCCTATCAAAAAAAGCCATTGCTCCACAACAGGTAACTAGATGGCCCTGAAGCCAAATGCTTATTTTTTTAGGGTCTATATTTGCTTTGCTATTTCCAATAGCTTGCAATATCCTTCCAACATTTGGGTCGCATCCATACATTGCTGTTTTTACAAGGCAAGAATTTGCAATAGAACAAGCAACAGCCCTTGCATCTTTTTTTGTTTTTGCTCCTTCTACTACAATCCTTATAAGCTTTGTTGCACCCTCTCCATCCTCTACAATCTGTCTTGCCAGGCTTGCACAGACAAAAAATAAGCCCTCAGAAAATTTATTTCTATCAATCTGGTCGCTCATCCCATTTGCCATAATTATTACACTATCATTGGTTGATCTGCAACCATCAATGCTTATCCGGTTAAATGTCCCGTCAACGCAAGCTTTAAGGATTCCTTGCAGGGTTTTATTGTCAAGCTTTGCATCTGTTGCTATAAATGAAAGCATTGTTGCCATATTTGGATATATCATTCCAGCACCCTTTGCAATCCCTGCAATTTTGCAAAATCCAAGGTCAATTTCTGCCTCCTTTTTTGTTTTGTCTGTGGTCATAATCCCTTCTATGCAATCATCATTGGTTCCAAAGGGAAGCCTTTTAACCAGCCTTTTTATCCCAGATTCTATTTTTTTCATAGGAAGGAATTCGCCAATTTTTCCTGTTTGACCTCCTATAAGGACAGAATTATAGGGAATATTGAGGCTTTTTGCTGCAATTCTTGCCATTCTTTGAACATCCCTTAAGCCCTTTATTCCTGTTCCTGTATTTGCATTCCCTGAGTTTATAAGAATAGCCTGAATTTTATTATTTCTCCTTCTTTTGTTAAAAGAGATAGAGGCTCCCTTTACCTTATTCTTTGTCCAAACACCAGCCCAATTTGCGGGATTTTCGGAATAGATTAAAGAGAGGTCCTTTTTCCTTTTCTTTATCCCACAATGGATACCACTTACCTTTATTCCAGAAACAGAAAGCAAGCCTTTCATTATTACATTTTGATATAATGATAGCATTTTTGTAAAGGTAATTCTTGACAGGTAGGGTTTTTTTAATATAAACTTTATTCTTATGCTAAATGTAGATATCAAGGAATTATTGGAAGCAGGGATACATTTTGGTCATCAAAGGCAGAAGTGGAATCCAAAAATGGCGAGGTACATCTATACTGTAAGGAATGACATCCATATTATTGACCTTGAAAAAGCCCTTAAGTGCCTTGATGATGCTTATAATTTTGTAAAGGAGCTTTCTTCATCAAACGGAAATATAGTTTTTGTTGGCACAAAAAAGCAGACACAGCAGGTAATAAAAGAGGAGGCAGAAAGGTGTGAGGTTTTTTATGTTAATAATAGATGGCTGGGAGGCACACTTACAAATTTTGCCACAATTAGAAAAAGTATATGGAAGCTTATTGATTTTGAAGAAAAAGAGAAGAATGGTGAGTTTAATAGCCTACAAAAGAAGGAAAGAACAAAATTGCTAAAAGAATATGCGAGGCTTGTCCGTAATGTAGGAGGGATGAAGGGGCTAGAGGAGCTTCCTTCTGCAATATATATTGTTGATTCAGCAAAAGAGAAAATATGCGTTAAAGAGGCAAGAAAAATGGGAATCCCAACCATCGCTATTGTTGATACAAATGGAGACCCGGATAAGGTTACATATCCCATTCCGGGGAATGATGATGCTATCCGTTCAATAAGGTTTATCACATCCTGTATAGCTAATGCTGTTATTGAAGGAAGAGGGAAGAAGGAAGAGGGGATTAGAGAAGAAATACAGGAGGTCAAAGAGGAAGCAGAAGAGGTTAAAAAGGAAACAAAGGAGGTTATAAGCGAAATTGTATGTGTTTAGCTTATATTGGATGAAAAGAAAATACCTTGAAAATACAAGAATTTAAAAAAGGGGGAACAGGCGTGCTTGCCCGAGCGTAGCGAGGGTCGGCTTTGCCGACACGCCGTTAAGGGGGCGAAGCCCCCTTAACACAT
>JBFMED010000010.1:0-3115 GCA_040753475.1 bacterium | reverse complement strand
CTCCCATTATGGTTGGAATTGGAATTGGAGGGGATATGGAAATTGCTTGCCTTCTTTCAAAAAAGGCAATTTTAAGGGAGATAGGAAGGTTTAATGAAAATCTAGCCATTGCACAAATGGAGAAAAACCTCCTTTTTAAGATAAACAATCTTGGAATTGGGCCAGGTGGTTTAGGAGGAAAAACAACAGGGCTTTCTGTTAATATAGAAACGCACCCCTGCCATATTGGCTCCTTTCCTTTGGCAATAAATCTTGGATGTTATGCCACAAGGTATAAAAAGGTGGTGATATGAAGACAGACAACAGACAACAGAAGACAGAAGACAGAATAAAAATTCCTGAAGAAAGAGGAGCTTTTTATAAACTTAAAGCTGGAGACAAGGTTTTTCTCTCGGGGATAATTTATACAGCAAGGGATGAAGCTCATAGAAGGATTGCGGAATGCGGAATAGAGAATGCGGAATTTCCTTTTGAGATTAAGGATCAGGTTATTTATTATACTGGGCCATCACCGACAAAACCAGGGGAGGTCATTGGTTCCTGTGGTCCAACCACATCAGCCAGGATGGATAAATGGACACCCTTTTTGCTCTCCCTTGGATTAGCCGGGATGATTGGAAAGGGTCCAAGGTCAATTGAAGTAATGGATGTAATAAAAAAATACCAAGCGGTATATTTCATTGCAATTGGTGGGGCTGCGGCATATTACACAAATTTTATTAGCTCTGCTGAAATTATTGCCTATCCGGATCTTGGTTGCGAGGCAATTCATAGGTTGGAGGTTAAGGATTTTCCACTTTATGTGGGAATTAGCCCTGATGGAAAAACAATATTTTAAAGTAGGAGAAATAAACAGATACAAAGAATTATTTCTTGCGATTGATATTGGAAATACAAAGACAAAGTTTGCCTTGTTTTTAGGCGACAAAATCGTCTTTAAAGACAATATTCCAACTGATATAGCTTCCTCCTTGTTTGAAAAAATAAAAGAAAGACCCTCTGAAATCTGTATAGCCTCGGTTGTTCCAAAGGTAAATCCTGAAATTTTAGACAGGGCAAAAACCCTTGGGATTACTCCTAGATTTGTCTCATACGATAAGATAAAGACAAGTATTAAGAACCCAGAAAAAATAGGAGAGGATAGGATTGCAAATGTCCTAGGTGCATTACGTCAATACAGACCTCCAATCATCATTGTTGATTTAGGAACCGCAACGGTCTTTGATTGCATAAATAAAGATTCCATATATATCGGTGGTGCTATCCTTCCTGGAATTGAGATATCAATTTCTTCTTTGTTTAAAAGATGTGCCCTTCTTTCTCCTGTTGAGATTAAAGAGCCAAAATCGCTTATTGGAGATGATACAAAATCTGCTATACAATCTGGTATATTTTATGGAGCTATTGAGCAGATAGATGGAATGACAAGAAGGATAAAAAGAAGGATAAAGGGGGCAATGATTATTGGAACAGGCGGAATAGACTTTTTTCTCCCACATCTAAAAGGGATTGATCTAATCGACCCTGACCTTAGCCTTAAAGGGATAAGGCAATATGCATTATACTAAAAATCAAAAGGTTATTGCCTCTTTAGGATTTACATCTCTTTTCTATACTTTCTTTGTGCTTTATAAGACCCTCAATTTCTGCCAATCTAATAGCATCCTTATCCTCTAATACCCCCTCTTTGATGTACGAGATAAGGGAAATCCTCTTTTGAAATGTGGATACAGAAAGCCCTGAGAAAAACCTCGCACTTTGTGAGGTTGGAAGGACATGGGAAGGACCTGTAATATAATCCCCTAATGCAACAGGAGAATATTGGCCAAGGAATATACAACCAGCATTTTCAATTTTCTCTAAAAGGCTCTCTGGCTCTTTTGTATAAAGGCAAAGGTGCTCAGGAGAAAATAGATTGGAAAGATAGCAGGCGTCATTTAGATTTTTTGTAATTATTATTGTTGCCTTATTGCCTACATTTTTTTCAACCTCCTTCGCAAGGGTTTTTGAGCTTGTTATCAATATAGAAAATCCACCCGTCCCGTGTTCTGCCTGGGCAAGGAGGTCAAAGCTTACAAATTCTGGATTGCAAGATTTATCTGCAATTATTAGAATTTCTGATGGACCTGCCAGAAGGTCAATTCCCACATCGCCAAAAACAAGCCTCTTTGCAGATGTTACATAGATATTTCCAGGTCCTGCTATTAAATCAACCTTCTTTATCATCTTTGTTCCATAAGCAAAGCCTGCAATTGCCTGGGCTCCTCCCATCTGATAAACCTCATTGATTTTAAGGAGATAGCATATCCCAAGGATATAGGGGTTTATTGGTGGGGGACAAGCTACAGCAATCTCAGAAACACCTGCTATCTTTGCTGGAATTGCTGTCATAAGAAGGGTTGAGACAAGGGGGAATTTGCCTCCTGGGATGTATAAACCTACCCTTTTTATAGGCTTTATGATTTCACCCATTGTCTTTCCCTTTTCTGTTTTCTTCCAAGTTTTCCTCAATTGCCTTTTATGAAAGGTGCTAATGTTTTTAATCGCTTTCTTTATAGCTTCTATATCATCCCTTTTTATATCCTTGTATGCAAGATAAAATCTTTTTTCATTCACCCTTAAAGAGGAAAGGGCTATTTTATCAAATTCTTTTGTAAATTTTAAGATAGAAGAATCGCCACCTTTTTTTACTGATAAGATAATTTCCCTTGTTTTTTCTATAATCTTCTCATCAAAACCCCTATTTTTTATCTTTCCTATGATCTTTCTATCCTCTGGATACCTTAAGATTCCCATTTACAAACCTTTTCCTTTCTCTATAATTCTACCATTCAATAACCACACATCATTTGTATATGTTTAGCTACCCTATAGCTAGGCACAAAGGAGGAAAGGGACAAAGGCACAAAGAAAGCAAGTAACAAATAAACTCTGTGCCTTTGTGCCTTAAGTGCCTTAAGTGCCTATTTCCCATTTTATTCTCACCTACCTAATGCAACAGGAGAATATTGGCCAAGGAATATACAACCAGCATTTTCAATTTTCTCTAAAAGGCTCTCTGGCTCTTTTGTATAAAGGCAAAGGTGCTCAGGAGAAAATAGATTGGAAAGATAGC
>JBFMED010000009.1:0-4578 GCA_040753475.1 bacterium | reverse complement strand
TCTTTAATAATTAGTATGAGGCCGAAGCAATGGATAAAAAACCTCTTTGTGTTTGCTGCTCTGGTTTTTGGAGAAAGGCTAAATGACCCGGCCTCTTTACTTAAGGTTTCTTTGGGATTTGTCCTATTTTGTCTTATTGCAGGCTCTGGCTATCTCATCAATGATATAATTGACCAAAAAAAAGATGCCCTACATCCATTGAAGTCAAAAAGGCCTATTGTATCTTCTGTTCTAAAAAAAAGGGAGTGCATAATTTTTGCCTTTTTATTTATTATCGCCTCCATTTCTTCTTCATTTTTTATAAATTATAATTTTTCTCTTTGCCTTGTTTCTTATCTTCTTCTTTCTTTGCTCTATTCTTTTTTTCTTAAAAATATTGTCATTATTGACATCCTTTCTCTTTCCTCCGGGTTTGTAATAAGGGTTATTGCAGGTGCTTTTGCTACTGGTGTTTCTATATCTTTATGGCTTCTTATCTGCACAATGCTTATAGCTTTATTCCTTATATTAAGCAAAAGGAGGCACGAGCTTGTCCTTTTAGAGAGCGATGCATCATTGCATCGCGAAATTCTCTCTGAGTATAGCCCTTCCTTTATTGATGAGATGATCTCGGCCATAACAGGTGCAGCTATTATTGCCTATTCTTTATATGCCTTTCAAGTAAGGGATAAATTTGGAGAATACTTTCCCTTAACCATACCCTTTGTTTTATATGGGATATTTAGATATTTATATCTTGTCCACCAAAAAGGGAGGGGTGGAAGCCCTGAGATAGATATAACACAGGATAAGCCTTTAATGATCAATCTGTTCCTTTGGATAATCTCTGTTTTGTTAATTATTTATGGAAGAAGATATTTATAAGGAAAGAAGAAAGGTGATGGTTAAGGAGCAGATAGAGGGAAGGGGAATTAGGGATAAGGGGGTTTTATCTGCAATGCTAGATATTCCAAGGGATGTATTTGTTGAAGAAAGAGAAAAAGGGGATGCATATAAAGATTTTCCCCTTCCTATAGGCTATGGCCAAACAATCTCCCAGCCATACATTGTTGCTTTGATGACATCCCTTCTTGAATTAAAGGGGGACGAGGTTGTTCTTGAGATAGGAACAGGCTCTGGCTATCAGTCTGCAATATTAAGCTATTTGGCAGCTGAGGTTTGGACAATTGAAAGGATTTCTGAATTAGGAGAGAGGGCAAGGAAGACATTGGAGAAACTTGGGATTAAAAATGTCCATCTTATAGTTGGCAATGGAACATTAGGGCTTCCCGAATATGCACCTTATGACAGGATAATCATAACCGCCGCATCCCCAGATGTCCCAAAGCCCCTTATCGACCAACTTAAGGATAACGGAATTATGGTTATCCCAATGGGAGAAAGGTATACCCAGAGGCTTGTTGTTATAACAAAGGAAAAGGGGATGATAAAGGAAAAAGATAGCGGAGGGTGTGTATTTGTCCCTCTGATTGGAGAATATGGATTTAAGGAATAATATGAAGTTTGAGGAGGCATTGAAAAGGCTGGAGGAGATTGTGAAAATCCTGGAAAAGCAAGAGATTGGTTTGGATGAATCTATAGCCCTTTTTGAGGAGGGAATTTCTTTAAAGAAGCTTTGCCAGGAAAAGCTTTCTAGTGCAGAGAGAAAGATAAAGATAATCAGTGAAACAGAAGGAGAAAGATTGGTTGGAAAAGAAGAGAGCCTTGATTGATGAGAGATTAGGTTTTATTATCTCTCTAAAACCTCCTTCTTTGCTTAAAGATGCAATTGAGTATTCCCTATTCCCTGGTGGTAAGCGGATAAGACCCATTCTTTGCCTTCTCTCCTGCAAGCTTGTTTCTGGAGATTTTGTAAAAGCATTGGATGTTTCTGTAGCCATTGAGCTTATCCACACATATTCCCTTATTCACGATGACATTATGGATTTAGATGAGGAAAGAAGGGGAAAACCTTCTCTCTATAAAAAATATGGAATTCCTTTGGCTATCCTTGCAGGAGATGGCTTGCTTACATTAGCATTTGAAATTCTTTCTGACTATCCTTTAATTTCAAAGGAAATTGCAATGGCGATTGGTATGGATGGAATGGTTTTTGGACAGGCAGAAGACATTTTATCAATGCGGAATGCGGAATGCGGAATGCGGAATGAAGAGGAAATAAACCTTAATAAGACGGCAAAGCTTTTTATGGCATCCTGTGTTTCGGGAGGGATGATTGGAAAGGGAAGCAAAGAACAAATTGAAGCTTTGAGGGAATTTGGATTAAACTTTGGTCTTTTGTTTCAATTAAAGGATGACAGGGTTGACAACGGGATAAGCTTAAAAGATTATGAAGAAAGGATGCCAGGGCTTTTGGATAAAGCAAAAATTTCCCTTTCTATATTTAAAAAGGATAATCCTTTGGTAAAGCTTCTCTCTTATTTTAAAAAGGATTTAAGTTGCTGATAAAACCTTTGCCAATTCTTAAGTTTCGCACTTGACAAAAGACATACAATTTTTTTCTTGACAGAAAATAATTTTGGATGATATTATTTTTTCTTAAAAAATGAAGTCTATTGTTATCTCGGGAATAGGGAGGTGCGGAAAAAGCTTTATCGCTTGTGGTTTGGCATTAAACCTTAAGAATTGCGGGTATTTTAAGCCACTTGGTGAAAGGAGGCTTTGCGGTGGAAAAATGATTGATGAGGACATCTCCTTAATGAAAAAGATATGCTATCTTTCTTTTGAAGACGAAGAGATATGCCCTGGTTTTTTATTTCCCGAGAAGCCTGTTGATATAGAAAAGATAAAAGAGGCTTATAACAAAGTCTCTCAAGACAAAGATTGCATAGTTGTTGAGGGAGACCTTATCAGGGGAGAAAGGAAGCACTTAGGAGCCTTTCACATTGCCAAAGCCTTAAATACAAAGATTCTTCTTGTTGTAGAGGAAAAGAATGGATGGGAGGATGAAATGGCATTTTTAAAGGAGGTGGGAAGAGACCTTATTTTGGGTGTAGTTCTTAATAAGGTTCGTAATTTAGATGAAGTCAAAAAAGAGGGCTTCTTAGGAATAATTCCCTACAAAGAAGAATTTTTTGCCCTTTCTGTCTCTCAGATAAAAGAGGTTTTGAATGCAAATATTCTTGCCGGAGACGATGGCATTTCAAAAATGGTTGAACATATCCTTGTTGGAGCAATGACCCCTCAATATGCCTTGGGGTATTTTGAAAGAACAGATAAAAAGGCAGTCATTACTGGAGGGGATAGAACAGACCTTATCCTTCCTGCCTTAACCGAGGACACATCCTGTATTATTACAACAGGTGATATTATTCCATCCCCTGAGGTTATAAGAAAGGCAGAGGTAAGAAAAATTCCTATTCTTTCTGTTTCCTGGGATACATTAACCACAGCAAGTAAGATTGAAGGAATAATTCCAAGAATAAGCCCTGACAATAAAGCAAAGCTTTCCTTGATAAAAGAGCTTACAAAACCCATTGTAGATACTATATTTAATGGCTAAAGTTGCCATCATTAAGACATCTGTCCAAACCATTATTGATGATTATAAAAGGCTCATCCATTTGGCTGAATATGAAAAATGCCTCTCTTGCGAAAGAGACCTCATCCTTAAGCTTAATCTTTCCTGGACAAAATACTTTCCATCCTGTTCAACAGAGCCCTGGCAGCTTGATGGTGTTTTAAATTGCCTTATTGAGGATGGTTTTCTTCCCTCAAAGCTATTTCCTGTTGAGAACAAGACCGTTGTTACAAACCCTTTAAAGGGAGCAGCTGATAATAAATGGCTTCCTATTTTAAAGAAATATCACCTTAAATTCATAAGCCTTCCTGATGTAGAATGGGAAGTTTTTAAGTTTAAAGAAAAGCTTCTTATAATAGATAAGCTATTTCCTGAAGGCATTTTAATCCCAAAGATGTTTATTGGAAAAGACATTCTCCATCTTCCAACCGTAAAGACGCATGGACACTCAGTTACAACCGGAGCTATAAAAAATGCCTTTGGTGGCTTATTAAAGGAATTTAGACACTATGCCCATAAATACATCCACGAGGCATTGGTAGACCTTTTAATTATGCAAAAAGAGCTTCATCCCTCTGTTTTTGCTGTGATGGATGGATGTGTTGCCGGTGATGGTGCAGGGCCTAGAACTATGATTCCAAGGATAAAGAATGTAATCCTGGCATCATCTGATTCTGTAGCAATAGATGCTGTTTCTGCAAAGCTTATGGGATTTGAGCCAATGGAGATTCTATATATAAAAATGGCAGACGAGATGAAGCTCGGGGTAGGAAAAATTAAAGATATAGAACTGGTTGGTGATCCAGGAGTAATCAATGAAGATTGGGGTTTTAAGGTAAAAAGAAGCCCGGTTATCTTTGTTGACCAAATGATTAGAAAGGGATTTTTGCGAAAGTTTGAAAAGATTCTCCTTCATTCACCTATATGGCATTGGGCACCTATTGCTTCAAATTTCTATCACGACATCCTCTGGTATCCTTCAATTGGAAGGATAAGAATTTCACGCTTTATGAAAACAGAATGGGGCAAGCTCTTTAGGTCTTATGAATGAATTAGGG
>JBFMED010000008.1:0-2627 GCA_040753475.1 bacterium | reverse complement strand
TATAATCCAAAGATTCCTCCTTGGAAGACTCAAGGTGCTTCATTATAAATGCCTTTGCATTTTCTATTCCAGAATCAATAAAAATAGCACCAACCAATGCCTCAATTGCCTCTGCCAATATAGAGGTTTTCTTCCTTCCACCTGTTTTTCTCTCGCCATTACTTAAAAATAGGAATTTTCCTAGCTCAATATCATTTGCCCAATTTGCAAGTTGTCTCCTGCTAACCAAACCTGCCTTCATCTTCGTAAGAAAGCCCTCTGAATATTCTGGATATCTTTCAAAAAGATAGGAGGCAGCTACCATATTTAAAACGCTGTCTCCCAGAAAGCATAGCCTTTCATTGTTATTCTCTCTATCATAAGAACTGTGTGTAAGTGCCTTTACTAAAAGGGGAGTCTCTTTAAAAAAAATCCCAATATTTTTCTGAAACTCTATAATAACCTTTTCTTTATTCATACCTTTTAAATATAAGAGAGGCATTATGTCCGCCAAAGCCGAATGAATTGGAAAGAACATAATTTATCTTTGCCTCCCTTGCTTTATTTGGCACATAATCAAGGTCGCAATCAGGGTCAGGATATTCATAGTTTATGGTGGGAGAAATTATATTATTTTTTATGGTAAGAATAGAAGCAATAGCCTCAATAGCACCTGCTCCTCCCAATAAATGGCCTGTCATAGACTTATTTGCGGTTATTGGAATTTTATAAGCATACGAGCCAAAGACATTTTTTATTGCCAGGCTTTCTGCTTTATCATTCAATTTGGTTGATGTTCCATGGGCATTTATGCAGGAAATTTTGTCAGGGGAGATATTTGCATCAGCCAAAGCATTCTCCATACATAGCGATGCTCCACCTCCATCCTCCTTTGGGGCGGTAATATGATGTGCATCTGCACTCATTCCATAACCTACAATCTCACAATAGATATTTGCACCCCTTTTTCTTGCATGGCTTTCGCTTTCTAAAATAAGAATTCCAGAACCATTTGACATTACAAATCCATCCCTTTCTTTATCAAATGGCCTGGATGCCTTTTGTGGTTCATCATTTCTTGTGGATAATGCACGAGCAGCAGAGAAACCAGCCAGACCCAGGGGTGTAATGCCTGCCTCGCATCCACCAGCAACCATAACATCAGCATAGCCATATTGAATTAGCCTACATCCCTCGCCAATTGTATGGGTAGATGTTGCACAAGCTGTGGCTATGGCTAGATTTGGACCAGAAAAACCAAATTTTATAGAAATGACGCCAGATGCCATATCTATTATCATCATTGGAATAAGAAATGGCGAGACCCTTCTTGGACCATCCTTAAGGAGAACATTATGCTCTTCTTCTAATACATCAAGGCCTCCAATTCCAGAGCCAACCAGGACACCAATTCTTCTTAAATCCTCTTTATTAAGAGAAATGCCCGAATCTATAATGGCTTCTTGCGTAGCGGCTAATCCATACTGGATGAATAGAGAGAACCTTTTCTTTTCTTTTTCAGAGAGAATTCCATCTGGATTAAAACCCTTTATCTCCCCTCCAATCCTTGTTGAATAGCCTGTTGTATCAAAGCTTTTTATCTCTTCTATTCCAGATTGTCCATTAATAAGGGAAGAAAAGAATAGAGAAACAGAATTTCCAATCGGACTTATCGCACCAAACCCGGTTACAACAACCCTATGTTTCACCTTTCTTTTCTTTGATATATCGGACGGTATCGCCAACGCTCCTTATCTTCTCAGCATCCTCATCTGGAATCTCAATGCCAAATTCATCCTCTAGTGCCATTACAAGCTCAACCGTATCAAGGCTGTCTGTTCCGAGGTCATCTACAAACGAGGCTTCCATACTAACCTGGGATTCATTGACCCCTAGCTGATCAATGATTATCTTTTTTACCCTCTCAAATATCTCGTTTTCCATATTTCACCCCCAAAATTTTAATTAAGGAAATAGTATAAATGTTAAACTTTATTTCTGTCTAGTTTTTTAATTGACTTTTATTGCCATATAGGGCATAATATTTAAGATTTATGATTTAAGATTTATGATTTAAGATTTATGATTTATTTAACATTTTTGTATGTGTTTAGCTATTAGCCTTTTGTAACTATTTACCCATCTGAAATGAAGCAACAGGTAATGGTGCAACATTTCCTGTCTTAATCCATTCAGAAAGTGAATCTGTCAAGGCAACAATGGGATCGGTTTTACGAAGATGTAGTGTCCTGAATATTGACATCAGTATTGCCTGTGCATCAGCACCTTTTTGGGAGCGGTTGCAGTAAGAGTTTTTTCTCATAATCACGGCTGGTCTTATCTGCCTTTCAGCATGGTTGTTATCAGCGCTCACTTCGGGATGGGCTACAAAAGACCTACAAGATGTAGAGCGGGCATTTAGGAGTCTAAAGACACCATTAGAGCTTAGACCTTTTTATCACCATAAATTAGATAGGGCTTACTAAAAATTCCCCAATTTTGTGAGTAGTTACTATGGAAGTAAAACAGGGAAAGCAATAGGTAGTGACAATCTCAAAAATTAAGTGTAATAATATCAATATGTTATGAATTTTGCTGTTGAATGCAGGTTTTAAGGATAGACAAGATTTCCTTAATAAGGCCTATAG
>JBFMED010000007.1:0-11447 GCA_040753475.1 bacterium | reverse complement strand
GATATATTTCACATTATAATGGCTTGGTTTGGCAATAGTTTCTTCTTTTAAAGCAAGCATGCTCTCTGCAGCTTTTATCGCCCCTTTTCCTACATCCTGCTTACTTAAAGCCTTGAACCTCTCTTGGATTACCCTTTCCTCCTCCTCTATAACCAGAAATGATGTATAGGGTGTGATTACCCCATATTTCTTGCTTAATGCCTTTATTTCCTCAATTATCTCCTCATTTTCGCCTTTTAGCCTTATCTGGTCTAGCAAATAGCCAATTTTCCTGGTTGCCCAAAGATGGGGCAAAAATTCATTATCTTTCTCCTTTTTTGGAAAATTTACATTGTATTCATAGACTTTTTTTTCTTTCATCATTCCAGAAAGAACCAGGGTTGCTTTTCCATAATCCTTGAACCTTCCAAGCAGGATGATTTGCGAGCCAAAGAAAAGGTCAGGAAGCTTCTTTGGGTATAAATCATAGACAGAGATTTCCCCAAAGGATAATGAAACATCAGACAAAACAGGGTTTTCTACCTTCTTATAAAGCCCTGATATGGGGGCTTCAATATCCTCATCTTCCCTTATGTAGGTTGATACCCCATTGTTTTCTGAGGAAACAAGATCAAGCAGGTTTGTATTTACATTATCACCCACACCAAAGACAAAGATGCGAGAGGCTTTGTTATTCTCTTTGACATTTTTTGTTACCTTTTGTATATCGGTTTCACCCACCGTAGGAAGCCCATCGGTTAGAAAGAGGATTATATGGGGTCTCTTTTCCTGCTTTATAAATGAGGAAAGCAGGGCATCGTTTATGTTTGTGCCACCCGATGCCTTAATATTTTTTATAAAATCCCTTGCTTTTTCTTTGTTTTCTAAGCTTGCTTCCCCTATCTCTTTAAACAATGGCTCAACATCCGAACTAAACCTTATAATATTAAACCTATCCCCTTCCTTAAGGCTATTTAGAAAAAATTGCAAGCTAGATTTTGCCTGTTCAATTTTATTTCCCGACATACTTCCCGATGTATCAATAACAAAGGTTATATCCTTGGGAATGCTTTCCTCCTTTTTTTGATTTGGCGAGGCAAGCAGCAAAAAAAAGCCATCCTCATCGCCTTTATGGGTAAGCAATGAAACCCCAATATCCTTTTTATCCAAAGTATAATAGAGAATAAAATCAAAGAAGGGCCTTTTGTTGTTTTCCTCATAGGTTACCCTTACATTATAATCATCCTTTCTTTCTACCTTTACATTATGGGTGGGAGAATACACATTTTTAATCGGAATATCTGATTTTATCTCAACATTTATAAGGATTTCTTTTATCGGGTTCTCAGAGAATCTTTCAATATCAAGGGGATAGACATACTTACAAACACCTTCATCGGCTTTAATAATTTCATCATAGGAAAGTTCAATCCTTTTCTTGCCCTTTGCTGGAATAGGATATACCCTTGCCTTAAATAAATTCCCTCCAATATATTCTAATAGCCCAGGGTCTTTCATCCTTCTAACAATATCCTCATAGATTTTTCTTGCCTTGTCCTTATCCAAAATCTCACCACTTATCTTCTTTCCATCCTGAAATAAAGAAAATGAGGAAATCCCAGCCCCTTGTGGTAGGGGAAAGATATAGGTTCCCTCGATGTCCTGTTTGTAGGGATTTATAAAAGCCTGGTCAACCACTGTGCTTGCGGCTTGCTCCTTTATTTTTACATTAACCTTGTGGTAATCAAGGGATAGGGGAACAGGTTTAATCTCTGGGCTTGGTGGTAATGGAATAATAACTCCATCAGCAAAGCAAAGAAATGGGATAAGAAAAAGGGCCTTTTTCATTTTTAAAAGTATATCTTGAAAGAAAATACTTTGTCCACCATATTTATCCAAATAAAAGAAAATAGCCTTACCCTATGACTTCTGCCAATCCTCCAAGCTTTTTGATGGTAACATTTTCATCAATCACAATATA
This sequence comes from bacterium, assembly GCA_040753475.1. Classification (GTDB taxonomy): domain Bacteria; phylum UBA9089; class UBA9088; order UBA9088; family UBA9088; genus JBFLYE01. Next base: position 9,487 of record JBFMED010000007.1, on the reverse strand, counting down.
TGAATTTGGAGCACCTTTTCCCTCATCAAGCCAGGAGCCAGCATTTACAATGCCTTTTCTTCCCTCAGGAATGTGTGTATGTCCAAAAACAAAGCAATCGCAAGATTCTTTGCTTAATCTTTTATAATTCTCTATCCTCTCAATCATCTTATCATCAATCATTGCTCCCCTCATTTAAATTCCCTGATATAATTTGGGCTTTCTGATTGCCAAGGGAAAAACCTTTTTAGGGTTATACCAAATATCATTTCTAAATTTTACTGTTCTTCACAAAACTTGACAAGAAAAAAATAAAAGCCTATCATTGCAATATGTATGCCAAGGTTGCCTTAAGGATTAAGAGCGAAAACCTCTATACATATAACATTCCAGAGGAATTAGAAACCTTCGTAGAGATTGGAAAGAGGGTTCTTGTTCCCTTAAGGAACAGGGAGGTTGTAGGATGGCTTATAGAAAAATGCGAAACAAAAGATTATGAAAAGGAAATAAAGGACATCATTGCAATCCTTGATGATGAGCCTCTGATTTCTCCCCCTCTTATAAGCCTTTGTTCCTGGATTTCCTCATATTACCTTACATCCTTTGGTGATGCTTTATCCTTGCTCATTCCTCCCTCCCTTTCATTTAAGGTTGTAAAATGGCTAGAGCTTAAAAGCTTTAAAGGGCTAGAGTTAGAAAAAAGGGCAAAGAAGCAATCTGAAATATTATCTTTGCTTTCCCTAAAGAAAAAAATCTTAATTGATGAGCTTAAAAAGATAATAAAAACCCCAAATCCATCTGTTAAAATCCTTAAAGAGAAGGGCTTAATTGATATAAAATTTAGGATAAAAAAGCCTCCTATGGTTGATATAGAAAGAGAAACCCTTCCCCAAGAAGCCCCCCTTTTTCCAAACAAAAAGCAGGAATATGCCATATCAAAGATATGCTCATCTTTGAATGAGAAAAGATTTAACACATTCCTTTTGTATGGCATAACCGGAAGTGGAAAGACAGAGGTCTATCTTCAGGTAATTCAGAAGGCAATTGAAAATAATGGCTCTGCTATTGTCCTTGTCCCAGAAATATCCCTTACCCCACAGATGATAAATAGATTTAAGGCAAGGTTTGGGAATAGGTCTGCCATTCTTCATTCAAGGCTTACAGGAAAGGAGAGGCTTATTGAATGGCAAAGGATAAGGATGGGGGAGGCATCTATTGTGGTTGGTGCAAGAAGTGCCCTATTTGCTCCCGCAAGGAATTTAAGGCTGATAATTGTTGATGAGGAGCAATCAACCTCGTATAAACAGGAAAGCAATCCCAGATACAATGCAAGGGATCTAGCAATAATGAGGGCAAAAATAGAAAATTGTGCTTGTGTATTGGGTAGTGCAACGCCATCTCTGGAATCATTCTACAATGCCAATACCAAGTATGGCCTTCTCCATCTTCCCAATAGAATTGAGAAAAGGCCCCTTGCTGAGGTTGAGATTGTTGATATGAGAAGCGAAAAGAAGGATGCAATATTTAGCAAGAGGCTTATCGATGCTATTTTCTATACCTTAAAAGAAAATGGCCAAATTATCCTCCTTCTTAATAGAAGGGGCTATTCAAATTTCCTTATGTGCTATGATTGTGGATTTATCCCAGGTTGCCCAAATTGCGATATTACCCTTACATTCCATCTAGCAGACAAAAGCCTTAAATGCCATTATTGTGGATACAGAAGACGAGCATTTGATATTTGCCCAAAATGTAAGGGTAGTAGGCTTAAGTTTTCTGGCTTTGGAACACAGAGGATAGAGAATGAGATAAAAAGCCTTTTCCCTTCAGCCAGGATTTTAAGAATGGATATAGATACGACAAAGAAAAGGGGCTCTCATAATGAAATTCTTTCAAGGTTTGAAAGGAATGAAGCGGATATTTTGGTAGGGACACAGATGATCTCAAAGGGCCTTGATTTTCCAAATGTCCTCCTAGTTGGTGTTATATCTTCTGATGTAAGCCTTTCCTTTCCAGATTTCAGGGCAGGTGAGAAGACATTTTCTTTACTTACCCAGGTTGCAGGAAGGTGCGGAAGGGGAATAAGGGAGGGAAGGGTTATCATTCAAACATATAACCCAGGCCATTATGTCATTCAAACAGCCGTGCATCAGAATTATTCGTTATTCTATAAAGAGGAGATAAAATACAGGAAAGAGCTTTTATATCCACCATTTTCAAGGCTCCTTTCCCTTGTTTTGCTTTCAGAGGATGAGAAAGCTGCATCAGATGCTTGTCATTTTCTTTTTAATTGCCTTTCATCAAACAATGATGATGGAGTGATTATCCTTGGACCAGCTCCCTATTTTATCCCAAAGATAAAGAAGCAATATAGATTTCAGATTCTCCTTAAAGATAGGGATTACAAGAAGCTTCAAACCCTCCTTTCAAAAACCCTTTCAAGCTTTAAGCTTCCATCCAATGTTTCTCTTATAAAGGATATGGATCCGGTGGGCATAGTTTAATCTCAACTTTAAGGATAAACACACAACGCTTTAAGCCCCTTTTTCCTTCTGACATTTGATGCAGAGCCTTGTGAATGGGATAATCTCAAGCCTTTCTATTGCTATCTCTTTTTTGCAACCTTCACAGATACCATAGGTTCCATCCTCTATCCTTAACATAGCACTATCTATTTCCTGAATGGTGTTTGAGATATTCTCAATAATGGAAATTTCCTTTTCCTGTTCATATACATCCCCTGATATATCAGCAATGTGGATGGGGTATGCTGAAAGATTACTTGTTTTCTCTCGCACCTGTTTATGGAGATACTCGGCTTCAAGGATTTCTTTTTCTTTAAGGTGCTCCTTTCTAAGGGCTAATAGCCTTTGTTTAAATCTCTCAATATCATTCTTTTCCATTTTGGTCTAAATTATAATTTTAAATTGTAAAAAAGTATATTACCTTATTTTAAAAATGCTTATTTCCTCCTCCTTTTAAGCTCAGAGAGGACATCGTTTGGATTTATTTCATGAAAACCAAGGAGGACAAAAAGATGATACAAGAGGTCAGCGGTTTCGTAAATTATTCCATCTTTATTGTCCTTTTCTCCTTCTAATATTACCTCTTCTAGCTCCTCCCTTAACTTCTCATATATCTTCGCCTTTCCTTCACTGAATAATCTCGTGGTATACGAACCCTCCTTTGGATTTTTCTTTCTATCAAGGATAACTTCGTAGAGTTCCTTAAGAATATCCTTTTTTAAAACATTTCTTCTTTGGTGTAGCTTTTCAAAAAAGCAGGTCCTATTTCCTGTATGGCAGGCATTGCCCTTCTGGGAAACCTTTATAAGCAATGTATCCCTATCACAATCTACATAGATGCTTGAAACATCCTGAAAACATCCAGAGGTTTCTCCCTTTAGCCATAGCTTATTCCTTGTTCTACTAAAGAACCAGGTTCTTCCCTCTTCAATTGTCTTCTTAAGGGATTCCTCATTCATATAGGCAAGCATTAGGACCTCATCTGTTTCCTCATCAACGATAATGGCTGGAATTAGCCCATCCTTAAATAAAAGATCATTCATAGGTATATTTTAGACAAAAACCTGAATTTTAAGCAATAAAATTTCGTATGTGTTTTTAACTTCCTTATTTTTCTTGCAAATTTTCTTTCCTTATCCTATATTATTATCGTTAAGGAGGATTTAAATGGATTATGATATAACCGATATTGGGTTAAAGGAAAAGGGAAGATTAAGGGCAGAATGGGCAAATAATCAAATGCGTTGCCTTTCTATGATAAAGGAGAGGTTTTCAAAAGAGGTGCCTTTTTCGGGGATAAAGATAGCCTGTTGCCTTCATGTAACATCAGAAACAGCAAATCTATGCAAGACATTAAAGGCTGGTGGTGCTGATGTTTTATTATGCGCCTCAAACCCATTGTCAACACAGGATGATATTGCCGCATTTCTTGTCTCACTTGGAATTCCTGTATTTGCAAAGTGTGGCGAGGATAATGAGACATATTATAGGCATATTCATAGTGTTTTGGATAAAAAGCCAAACATTACAATGGATGATGGTGCTGACCTTGTCTCTGTAATCCATAAGGAAAGAAATGACCTAGTAAAAGATATAATTGGAGGAAGTGAGGAGACAACAACCGGTGTAATAAGGTTAAGAAGCTTAGAGAAGAACAAGCTCCTCCTCTATCCCATTATTGCTGTCAATGATGCCCAAACAAAGCACTTTTTTGACAATAGGTATGGAACAGGCCAATCAACCATAGATGGCATATTAAGGGCAACCAATAGGCTGCTTTGTGGCAGCCGGTTTGTTATTTGTGGATATGGATGGTGCGGAAGGGGGCTTGCCATGAGGGCAAGGGGAATGGGTGCGAATGTCATCATTGTAGAGACAGACCCCTTAAAGGCATTAGAGGCGGTTATGGATGGATATTTGGTAATGCCAATAATGGAGGCTTCAAAAATTGGCGATATATTCATAACAGTAACCGGGAATATAAATGTCATAAGGAAAGAGCATTTTAGCGTAATGAAGGATAATGTAATCCTTGCCAATACAGGACACTTCAATGTTGAGATTGATATTCCAGCACTTGAGGGACTTTCTGTAGAAAAAAGAAAGATTCGTGATTTTGTTGATGAATATACCCTAATGGATGGAAGGAAGATAAATTTGCTTGGGGATGGCAGGCTGATAAACCTTGTCTCAGCAGAGGGTCATCCATCCTCGGTTATGGATATGTCATTTGCAAATCAAGCCTTAGCCTGCGAATTCTTAGTAAAGAATAAAGGAAAGCTTGAAAAAAGGGTCTACGATGTTCCCCTTGAGCAGGATAAAGAGATAGCAAGGCTTAAACTCTTATCACTTGGTGTAGCCATAGACAATCTAACCGATGAGCAAATAAGTTATCTTTCAGATTGGGAAAAGGGAACATAAGGAAATTTAGGATTTTTAAGATTTAGGATTTAAGATGAAAATATTGCTTCTTCTAGCCCTCCTGCTGGCAGCCTGTAATCCTCGTAAAATAGAATTGCAAGGTGCAGGTGCAAGCTTTCCCTATCCCCTTTATTCAAAGATGTTTGAAGAATATTACAAAGAATTTAATGTAGGGATAAATTATCAGGCAATAGGCTCTGGTGGAGGGATAAGGCAGCTTCTAGCTAAAACCGTTGATTTTGGAGCCTCTGATGTATTTATGAGCGACAAAGAGCTTAAAGAAAGCCCTAATATCCTTCATATTCCAATATGTTTAGGTGCTGTTGTTATAACCTATAATCTACCAGGTAATCCTAAAATTAAGCTTACACCCGATGTCATTGCTGATATATTTTTAGGAAAAATTAAGAAATGGAATGACAAGAGGATTAAAGAGATAAACCCTGATATAGCTTTGCCAAATAAGGATATAATTGTTATAAGACGCTCTGATGCATCTGGAACAACATTTATATTTACCGATTACCTTTCAAAAATTAGTAAGGATTGGGAGAAAAATATAGGAAAAGGCTCAATGGTTAATTGGAAAATAGGATTGGGAGGAAAGGGAAATGCAGGGGTTACATCTTTGATTAAGCAAACAAACGGAGCCATTGGATATATTGAGCTTACCTATGCAATGGAGCAAAATTTGCCTTATGCTGTTATAAAAAACAAAAAGGGAAATTTTATAGAGCCCTGTATTTCCTCTGTCTCTCTGGCAGGAGATATAGAGATTCCTGATGATACAAGGACATCAATAGTAGATACAGATAACCCTTTTGGCTATTCAATATCGGGCTTTACCTGGATTTTGGTTTATAAGGAGCAAGGGGAGGAAAAAAAGGGGAAAGAGCTTGCAAAGCTGCTTTGGTGGATGACCCATAAAGGCCAGGAATATACAAAACCCCTTCACTATGCATCCCTTCCAACTCTTGTAGTAAAGAAAGCAGAGGTGATAATAAGCTTAATAAGTTATAATGGTAGACCATTACTCAAAAAAGGAGCTAATTTTTAAGAAAATTCTCTTCCTTTCAGGCTTTTTTATAATCGCCCTCCTCTTTACTATTTTTTTGACACTTATTGTGTCTTCTTTTCCAAGCATTAAAGCCTTTGGTCTAGGATTTTTATCAGGAAAAGTATGGGATCCTGTATTTTCTCAATATGGCTGTTTTCCATTCCTTCTTGGAACGCTTATTACAGCAGGATTGGCACTTTTTCTCTCCTTTTTCTTCTCCCTCTCCATATCTATTCTTATTGGAGAATACCTTAAAAAGGGAACCCTGCCATTTCTTCTTAAAGGTTTAATTGACCTCCTTGCCGGCATTCCCTCTGTTATTTACGGATTTTGGGGTCTTTTCTTTCTTGTTCCAATTGTGCAAAAAATAGAGGTTTTTTTAGGAATAACGCCATATGGTGTCTCTATTCTCACAGCCTCCCTTGTTCTTTCCATTATGATAATTCCATATTCAGCATCCATTGGAAGGGAAGTAATTGGTCTTGTTCCATCTGAGATTAAAGAAGCAGGTTATTCATTAGGTGCAACAAGGTATGAGGTTATAAGAAAGGTTATTCTGCCCTATGCGAAAGGTGGGCTATCTGCAGGATTTTTGCTCTCTTTGGGAAGGGCATTAGGAGAAACAATGGCGGTTACAATGGTAATTGGAAATTCAGCTCTTTTGCCAAAGAATATTTTTAGCCCTGGGAATACTATGGCATCTGTCATTGCAAATGAGATAACCGAGGCAACAGGAAAATTATATCTTTCCTCCTTAATAGAAATAGGGCTTGTCCTCTTTTTCTTAACAACAATTGTAAATATTATGGGAAATTATATTGTAGGAAGGGTAAAATGTTAATCAGGATAATCAAGAACAGGCTTTTTTTTGGAGCTATAGTTTTATTCTCTATTTTCTCAATTATTCCCTTGTTTCTCATTCTATTCTTCATATTCAAAAATGGCATATCTTCTTTAGATTTTCTTTTTAGTTCCCAGATTTTAAATGCCATTGTGGGAACATTTATTCTAATTATCCTTGCAGGGATATTTTCTATTCCTTTAGGCATCCTGGCTGGAATATATCTTTCTGAATCTAAAGGAAGGCTGGTATATTTTGTAAGGCTATGTGTTGAGGTCTTACAAGGGATTCCATCCATTGTTATTGGAATAATTGCCTATCTCTTAATTGTTGTTCCAATGAGGGGTTTTTCTGCTATATCGGGTGGTTTTGCTTTGGGAATAATAATGCTTCCTGTTATTATAAAATCAACCGAGGAAACCCTAAAGCTTATTCCCTATTCCCTAAAGGAGGCATCATTAGCACTTGGTGTTCCATATTATAAGACAATCCTAAAGGTTGTTTTACCCGCAGGATTATCTGGAATTCTAACAGGTATTCTTTTAAGTATAGCAAGGGTCTCTGGAGAGACAGCACCCCTTCTCCTTACAGCATTTGGTTCTTGCTTTATGAATCTTGATATTTCAAAGCCAATAAATTCTCTTCCCCTACTTATCTTTAATTATGCTACCTCTCCATATCAGAATTGGATATCACAAGCCTGGGCGGCTTCTCTTATTTTAATCCTCTTTGTTTTAATTTTGAATATAATAGCTAGGCTTATTGTAAAAAGATGGAGAATACAGTTTTAAGGACAGAAAACCTTTATGCCTATTTCGGAGAGCATTGTGTTTTAAAGAATATAAACCTCTCCCTCCCTTATAACAATGTAATAGCAATTATGGGTCCATCGGGTTGTGGAAAGACAACCCTAATAAGGTGTATCAACAGAATGCATGAGCTTATAGAAGATGCAAGGATAGAAGGTAAGGTTTTTCTGCAGGGTGAAGATGTATATAGCCTTGATCCCATAATTGCAAGGAGAAAAACAGGAATGGTCTTTCAAAGGCCAAACCCATTTCCCACAATGAGCATATACGATAATGTTATTGCAGGTTATAAGCTAAATGGGATAAAGATAAATAAATCTGAAAGGGAGAGAATTGTTGAGGACAAATTAAGAAAGGTAGCCTTATGGGATGAGGTTTGTAATTGTCTGCATAAAAGGGGGACATTTTTATCAGGTGGTCAGCAGCAAAGGCTTTGTATAGCAAGGGCTTTGAGCCTGAATCCAGAGATATTATTGCTTGATGAACCTACATCTGCTTTGGATCCAAAGGCTACATCTTCTATAGAGGAGCTAATCATAAAGCTAAAGGAAAGCGTAACCATCCTCATTGTTACCCACAACATTGAACAAGCAGCAAGGGTCTCTGATTTTACCGCATTTCTATATCTTGGAGAATTAGTAGAATTTGGAAAGACAGAGAAGATATTTACTGTTCCATCTGATAAAAGGACAGAGGAATATCTAACAAGGAGGATTAGATAAAGTGTACGTGTTTAGCTAAAGCTAAACAAAGCGATTTCTGGCTCTTCAATGAGGAAACAGAACACATATTAAGGAGCTAAACACATATGATAAAGTGTACATACGATAATTTTGCTTGACTTTATTTTTAAAGGAACATAAAATAAAAATGTGGGCAGGTTTTTTGAGCAGATAACAGCCCTTTGGAAAAGCTGGACAAGGGGACAGAAAATTACCATTGTAGGCGGTGGATTGCTTTCCTTTATCCTCCTTCTTTTTCTTATTTCATACATAACAAGGGCAGAATATGCTGATTTATATACAAACATATCCCCTGAGGAGGCAGGAAGAATAACCAGCAAGTTTGAAGAATGGAAACAGCCATATAAATTAGAGGGGACAACCATCAAGGTTCCTATAGCTGACAGGGATAAATTAAGGCTTAAGCTTGCCTCAGGAAAACTTGCACCCACCGGAGGGATAAAAGGATGGGAGCTTTTTGATACAACAAAGCTTACAATGACAGATTATGAAAGGAGGATAAACTATCTTCGTGCCATTCAGGGTGAGCTTGAAAGAACCATAGAATCCATTGAAGGCATAAAAGATGCGAGGGTTCTCCTTGTCCTTCCAGAGAAAAAGCTATTTATTGAGGAAGAAAAGCCGGTTACTGGATCTATTAAGCTAACGATGGCTCCTTATGCTAGTATTGATAAAGAGCAGGTTGCTGGGATAATAAACCTTGTTTCATTTGCGGTTGAGGGGCTAAAGCCTAATAATATCACGGTGGTTGATAATAGGGGTAGGATTCTCTCAGAGGATATAGGCGAAGAAAAACAAGAAGTAATAACATCAAAGCAGCTTGCTCTACAGGAGGAGGAGAGAAAAAGCCTTGAAAGGAGGATAAGGGATAGGCTAGGAAGGGTTATCGGATATGATAAGGTAGAGGTTATTGTAAAGTGTGAAATGAGCTTTGATAGAAAGGAAACGAGGCTTGAGAAGTATTCAATGCCAGGTTTTGAGCAATTAAAGATAAGCGAGGAGAAGATGGATGAGGCATTTAAAGGAGAGGGCGTAAAACCAGAAGGACAGCCAGGCCTTGAATCCCAAATCCCTGGTTATAAAGAAATAGCAAAGACACAAGGTCCTGTTGA
>JBFMED010000006.1:0-5873 GCA_040753475.1 bacterium | reverse complement strand
CCTTTGTAGATTTTTTTGTCAAATACCATCAAAACATTCCATTGTAGGGCTTTAAAGAGATAAAGATTCCATATAAGGTGAAGGAAGATGGGTCTTAGTTTGACCGGTCCTTTTAATATCTTATTGGTAGTTCCATTAAGCCCTTCATAATAAATAGGCACCTGGCCATATTCATCCTTGGCTACATCAAGACCTATCTTAACTGATTTTTCAGCATTCTCTTGAGGGTGATTTTCGGTTTTTAAAGCAAAAACCTTGAGAATTTTTTACTTTTATGTTAATCTATTATTAAATAATAGCGGAAAATGGGAATTATAATCAATCCCTATTGTAAGGTAGCGGAAAATGGGAAATTATTTTTAAAATGAGCAAAAGTGAAGAAAATACCCAAAAAGCAAATTCCTATCAGTTTTTTCTATGGAGGTAGGAATGCAAAAATCATTGATTATATCAGACCCAAACGTGATGATGGGAAAACCCGTTATTGCGGGGACACGTATTACTGTTGAGCTTATCTTGGAGAAGCTATCTGCCGGTGAGACTGCCGAACAGATTCTTGACGCTCATCCTCGGCTGACCCCTGAGGCAATTCGGGCAGCATTAGCATTTGCTTCTCAGGCTTTGCGAGCTGATGTAGTTTACCCAATTACTGAGGCGGTTACATGAATTTTATAGCCGATGAGGGTGTAGACCGTCAAATCGTTGAACGTCTTCGGCAAGATGGCCACCGTGTATGGTATGTTGCCGAGATGGAACCAGGGATTTCTGATGATACTGTGCTTGATTTGGTAAACCAGAAGTCAGCCCTGCTGTTGACGGAAGATAAAGATTTTGGTGAATTGGTATTCCGCCAACATCGTCTTATCCCTGGTGTTATACTTATCCGGTTAGCAGGGCTATCGCCGACACGCAAAGCAGAAATAGTTGCTTCTGCTATCAACCAGCACACCTCAGAATTACCACGCGCTTTTGCTGTAATTAGTCCAGGAATTTTTCGCATTCGTCGGCCAAACGAATAAATTTGCCTAACCAATTACTGCACCTGACCCTCGTTTCGCTCGGTTTTGAGCCTAATTTTTTTATTTTTAGTGATTGGGCCAAATTTTATTGCCATAAGATAAAATTTTTGGTAAAATATTTTCATAATGAGCAAAAGTGAAGGTAAGATCCAAATTTAAGCAAAGTGAGAATCTTGCGAAGCAAAAAATGCCCAAAAGCAAATTCCTATCAGTTAAAACAAAGGCTCTGGATAATGATATATTTGGACAAGACTATGAGATGTAATTTAGTAATCACTCACTGTAAAGACGAAAGAGGTATCGCTATGATTAAATTTATATGACTCGCACATTACCTGGTGTTATAGCTGATATATTAAGTTATAAAGGGGCAGAGGTAGAAAAAAAGGATGATTCGTTCCTAGAGGCTCTCCTTCCAGAAAAGCTCTCTCTAGCCCTTAATATTCCAGAGTATGCAAGATTAAGCTTTTCTTGTGAAAGGGCTGATGAGGGAGTAATAGATGCCTCCTATGATTCTTTGTTTTTTACCTTAATAAAAGGGCTTTTTAGTGAAAGGGGTTTTGCCTTTTCCTCTATTTCTCCCTTAAGAGTGAATCTAGAAAAAATTGTAAAATTGGTAGGGGAAAAGATAAATTTTAAAAACGCAACCTTTCGCTTAGAAAGAGAAGAATTTTCCCATTGTTCTTATTTATTAGCCTTCTTTAAATATATTGCTATATCTGATGAAAAAAATGAGGGAATCTTGCCATTTTTGCTCAATTGTATGAATCTTTCTACCATAGTCTTTGAAGATGATCTGAGTGAAATTTTAAAAAGCCTTGAGAGAGAAGAGAAAGAACCACAAATTTCAGGAGAGCATCTTATGAAGATGCTTAAATCAGCCCATACCGCTGCTACCTATATCATTCCAGAAAAACTTAAGGATTTTGAAAAAAGCCTGGAAAGAAGACTTAACCGGGATATTAGAAGGGTCTATGAATATTATGAAAATCTTAAAGAAGAGACAAAAAAGGCAATTGAGAAAAAGAAAGGACAGGGAGAAGATGTTGAAAAATTACAAAACAGGTTGAATATAATTGAGGCTGAGCAGAGGCTAAAGATTCAAGATTTAAATGCCCAATATTGCTTAAGCATTCACATCGAACCCTTAGCGGCTATTAACATAAGCGTTTCTTTACCCATATTCTGGATAAATATAAAGAGGAGTATGTATTTACAAATCATCTTAAGGTATTATGGAACAAAAACTGGGTTTGGACAGTAAATCTTATTATTCTCTGCCTTCTCTGTGCCTCTGTGGTTATAATAGGCTGAATAGTTACAGTAAAAATTGATAAAAAGCGAAAGAAATTTATGTGCAGATGTGGCCTAAGTAAAATAAAACACAGTTCCTACTCCTTAAGGGAGACGCACGCTATAAAAGCGACTAATCAGAACTGTGTCAATTCCAAATATTATAATAACATTTTTGTCAAATTTTGTCAAGTTTATGGTGGGAAAAAGTAAGATTGAAAAATGAAAAGGGAATCCCTTGAGGTAAAGATTGGAAATATTAAAATTGGTGGGAAAAATCCCATTGCCATCCAATCAATGACAAAAACAAACACAAAAGACATAGAAAAGACTATTGATCAAATCTACGAGCTTGCTGAGGTAGGTTGTGAGATGATAAGGATTGCCCTTCCTGATATGGCATCTTGCAAATTGCTTGGAAAGATAAAGGAAAAATCGACCATTCCCATTATTGCCGATGTTCATTTTAACTATAAAATTGCCCTTTGTGCTATTGAGCAAGGAGCAGATAAGATAAGGCTTAACCCTGGAAATATAAGGGATAAAGAAAAGATAAAGGAGATTGTCCAAAAGGCAAAGGGTGCAAAAATTCCCATTAGGGTTGGGGCAAATTCTGGCTCACTTCCAGAAGGAGAAAGCCTTGTTAATGCAGCTATGCGTGAGATAAAAATCCTTGAAGCTGAAGGGTTTTATGACATTGTTGTTTCCCTAAAGGGTGCGGATATTTATGAAACTATTTCTGCATATAGAGAAATGGCAAGGCTTACTAAATACCCATTTCATATTGGGATAACCGAGGCAGGTCCATTATTTTCTGGCTCAATTATTTCAAGCATTGGCTGTGGAATTTTGCTCTTTGAAGGCTTGGGAGATACCATAAGGGTTTCCTTGACAGGCTCGCCAATAGATGAGGTAAGGGTTGCCAAGCAAATCCTTCAGGCTTTGAATCTAAGGTCTTTTGGACCTAAAATTATCTCCTGCCCTACCTGCGGAAGGTGCAAGGTAGACCTTTTTGCCATTACCAAGCAAATAGAGGAGGAAACATCTAAAATTAAGGGGCTTTCTGGTAAGAAAATAGCGATTATGGGATGTGAAGTGAATGGCCCAGGGGAAGCAAAGAAGGCAGATTATGGCATAGTTTTTTGGGGAAGGAATTTTCTTATCTTTAAAAATGGAGAAATAATAAAAAAAGCCTCCCCTGAAAATGCGATAGCTTTATTTTTGGAGGAAATTAATGATTAGAATAGGAATTGGTCAAATAAATACTACGGTTGGTGATATAGAAGGAAATTGCCATAAGATAAGGGAATATATTAAAAAGGCAGAGGAGTTTAAGGTAGATATAATTGCATTTCCTGAGCTTTCAATAACTGGCTATCCACCAGAAGACCTTCTTTTAAAGCCAAAATTTGTTTTGGACAATTTAGCTCTCTTAAATGAATTAAGCAAAGAGGTCTTTGACATTGTAGCGATTGTTGGCTTTGTGGATAGAAAAGGAAATAATTTATACAATGCAGCTTCTGTAATTTATCAAAGAAGAATTAGGAGAATCTATCACAAAATGTGCCTACCAAATTATGGTGTATTTGATGAGAAGAGGTATTTCAAGGAGGGAGAAAAAACTAAAATTTTTAGGTTTAAAAACATTATTTTTTCGGTAAATATCTGCGAGGATATATGGGATAAGACATTGGTAAAAAATGTTGCTTTAATGGATGTAAGGCTTATTTTTAATCTCAGTGCCTCTCCATATCATTGTGGAAAGAGAAAGGAAAGGGAGAAAATTCTATCATACTATGCAAAGAAAAACTCCATTTTTATTGCCTATACAAACCTTGTGGGAGGACAGGATGAGCTGGTCTTTGATGGAGGAAGTATGATTTTAGATAGCAAAGGCAAGATAATAGAAAAAGGAAAGCAATTCAAGGAGGATTTATTGATTACGGATTTAGAGATTGATGGGAGGAAAGAAAAAAAACCCGTTATTCCAAAAAGAAAAATAAAACCATTAGAACCAATCCCTGAGATTTATCAAGCCTTGATATTGGGGCTTTCTGACTATGCCTTTAAAAATGGCTTTAAAAAGGTAGTAATTGGCTTAAGTGGAGGGGTTGATTCTAGCCTGGTGGCTGTTTTGGCGACGGACTCATTAGGCAAAAATAATGTGATTGGTGTCTTTATGCCATCAGAATATTCCTCATCCCAATCGCTTGAAGATGCAAAGAAATTGGCAGAGAATTTGGGGATAAAGCTAATAAACATCCCCATTTCTGATATTTTCAATCTCTATCTTAAAATCTTTGAGCCCCATTTTAAAGGCCATAAGAGGGATATAACCGAGGAGAACCTTCAGGCAAGAATTAGGGGAAATATCCTAATGGCTCTTTCTAATAAATTTGGATTCCTTGTTTTGGCAACAGGGAATAAGTCAGAGATAAGCACAGGATACGCCACCCTTTATGGAGATATGGCAGGTGGATTTGCTTGTTTAAAGGATATTCCAAAAACCCTTGTTTATAAGCTTGCTAGGTATAGAAATTCTAAAGAGTTGGTTATACCAGAAAGGGTTTTAAAAAAAGAGCCGACCGCTGAGCTTAAACCAGACCAAAAGGATTCTGATACCCTGCCAGAATATGAAACATTAGACCCAATTGTAAAGGCTTATATTGAAGAGGATAAAGACCTACAGGAAATTGCCTCTTTGGGTTTTGATAAAGAGATTGTATCCTATGTTTTGACATTGATTGATAAAAGCGAGTATAAAAGGAGGCAGTCCCCCCCAGGGATAAAGATTACACCAAAGGCATTCGGCAAGGACAGAAGGATGCCAATTACCAATAGATATAGGGGCTAGTATATTTCTTAAGATGTATGTGTTTAGCTAGGTGAGAATAAAATGGGAAATAGGCACTTAAGGCACAAAGGCACTTAAGGCACAAAGGCACAGAGTTTATTTGTTACTTGCTTTCTTTGTGCCTTTGTCCCTTTGTTCCTTTGTGCCTAGCTATAGGGTAGCTAAACACGTACCTTAAGATAAATAAGGATAATGGATATATCAGATGGCCTTATCCCTGGTATTCTACCTGCCTGACCAATAGAGCTTGGCCTTATTTTTGTAAGCTTTTCCTTTGTCTCCTTTGATAGGCTTTTAATCCCTTCGTAGTCAAAATCCTCTGGAATTAACAGTTCTTCCCTTTTCTTTAATTCCTCAATCTCCTTTAAACTTCTCTTTATATACCCCTCATATTTTCTATTTATCTCAATCTGCTCTTCTACCTCTTTTAGAAACCCTTTCATTCCGCATTCTCTATTCCACATTCCGCATTCAATGAGTCTTTTCTTCTCCATAACCCTCTCATATTGCTCCTTTCCAACAAGGCCAAGCTTATAACCTTCCTCCATAAGCCTTATATCTGCATTATCCTGTCTTAATAATAGCCTATATTCACAGCGTGATGTGAACATCCTATAAGGTTCTTCTGTCCCTTTTGTCGTAAGGTCGTCTATTAAAACACCAATATATGCCCTATCCCTTCCAAGGACAAGCTCTGGCTCATTTTT
>JBFMED010000005.1:0-4161 GCA_040753475.1 bacterium | reverse complement strand
GCTCAAAAATTCCACAATAACCTGGCTTTACCTCAGAAAGAGCTTTTATCTCATAGACCTTAAGTTCTTTTCCTTCTACTTTAGGAAGAAAAACCCTCTTCTTACATTCCGCATTCCGCATTCCGCCTTCCGCAATCATAATGTCTGTCCTTACCTCAGAGCGGAAGGAATAATAAAAAAGAATATTTGTGGCAGAAATAAACTCGGGTAATTGAAATAGCCTCTCCTTTATTTTTTGGCTTTTTTCAAGGATTTCTTCACAAGATTGGCTATCCCTTTTCTCTAATATGCTTTTTCTTACCCCATCCTTCATAAATACTTATTATATATTTTCTATCCCCATAAATGCAATTAAGGGTTAAATCTACCCGTAAGTCTGGGGAAGCAAACCATACCTAAAACAGCAATTTATAGTTTGCACACTAAATCTTCATAATGATTTAAGATTTTAGATGTAAGATTTAAGATGTAAGATTTTAAATTATAAATCCGAATTTATAAGTCAAGATATTTTTTCGTAAAGATTGGTTTTTTATTGGTATCTTATAAACCTGTGGCCTATGGCTTGCTTTATTTGGGTAAGGGCATCAGCTTTTACTTCTTTGTCAAGTTTAAGGGAATAAATCTTAGTGACTAATTTATCCTGAGCCTCTTTTTCAAGTTTGCCAGCTATCTTGCCCAATGCCTCGGCTGCAGAGTTGCGAACATACTCAGACTCATCCTTTAGTCGCTCAATAAGTGGCTCAACTGCCTTATCATTACCTATCTCGCCCAATGCCTCGGCTGCAGACTCACGGACATTCCAATTCTCATCCTTCAGTCGCGCAATCACCCTATCTATTAAATTATCATCGGCAATCTTGACAAGAACTTCTCTTGCCTCTTCATTTGTAACATTCTTTAATATCGTTATAATAGCCTCCCATATACTCCCTGATTCTTTTTTCATCAAACCGTAGAATAGACAAATAACCATAGTTTCTTAACTTATCCTTTATCCAGTCATAGCCAACAGGTCGGCTGGTAAAAATAATCTTATTTCTCTCACTAAAGATGTCCTTATCCTTTAATCTCTCAGCTATATTGTCATACTTGGTAATCTGGTCTAATCCATCAAGTAGAAACAAGAGGCCTCCTCCTTTTAAATCCTTATCTTTGATGCCATATTGGGTATCAATAATTGAGATAAGCTCATCCTCACTTTTAAACTCTGCTATGTCTTTTAGTTTAAGAAGAACAGGGGTAAACCCTGGGTAAATCCCTTCCAAAAGCTGTGCCTGTAACCAATATAGAAAAGAGGTCTTACCAATTCCAGACTCGCCCACGATAATGTAATCATTTTTGTCGTTTATAACTTCATTGGGGGTAATAGATTCAAAGTAATACTCCTCCTGTTCGGTTTGTTGGTTTAATTCTTGTTTGCCTGGTTTTCTAAAAGATGGGGTTAATCCTCCCTTTTCTTTAGATGTCCTTCTTTTTCTAATCTGGATTACTGGTTCAACATAAATGAACTCCTTGATAAACTCCTTGTCCAATTCCCTAATCTCTTCTTGCATCTTGGGAGGGAAAAACTTCACTTCTATATTGTTTCTCTGTAAGATTCGGATACCATATCTTAATCTCTCCTTTATATCTTCTATTTTTTCAAACTCTACCCTACTTTCCCTCCTCCTTAAAGATAATAAACCGGGGCAAACAGGATCTTAGTCTTATCAACCTGGGTAATACCCCAATAATCCTGGGTAAGGATAAGCCCTTGTTTAGGTTTATAAGAATTGATAAAACTGATGAGGCTTCTTGATAATTTAGGAAAGCTAAATCTTGAAAATTTAACCTCAAGGGGAATAGTTTCTCCTTTTATCTGAAGGATAAAATCTACCTCTGCTTTGGCTTTTGTTCGCCAGAAATTTATCTTGCCACAATCTCTGGTTAATTCATTAAGCCGTCCAAAGACTGCATTCTCTACCAATGCCCCTTTATCTGAGCGTTTGTCAAATCTATTCATATTTTCTATTAAGTTGTTTCTAAAACCTAAATCAATAAAGAATACCTTTGGATTCTTAGTAAGTTCCTTCTTTCTATTGGTAAAAAATGGCTTTGTCTCTAAACAGACCATTGTTTCTTTTAAGATATGAAGGTGTTTCTTTACCTGGCGATAGTTTAGTCCAGATGCCTGGCATAAATCCTGATAGGTTAATAGATTCCCAATCTGGGTAGCTAAGTATTGGGAAATAAATAAAAGATTCTTTTCCGTAGATAGTTCTAAGAGTGTCTTTATCTCCTTTAATATGTAGTTATTATAAATCTCAGAAAGCACCTTCCTTTTCTCTTTCTCAGTCAAAGATAAGACCACCGAGGGATACCCTCCAAAGATACAATAATCCTCATAGTATCTTAACACCTCCTCTCTAAATATATCTTTTCCCTCTCTTTTATCCATCTCTTTGGCTTCAAACAACCATTCTGTGATTAACTTATTATTCTTCTGATATATCCCTTCAAGCCTCAAATCCTTTGCCCGCAGAATTTCACTGAAATTAAAGGGAAAGAGATAAAAGGAAAGGAGGCGACCAACCATAAACCTTCCCACCTCTGCCTTTATCTCTAAAGATGATGAGCCAGTGATAATTATCTTTATCCCTTTCATTGTATCGTAGAGCAATTTCAGTTTTTGGCCTCCGTTTTCTACATACTGAAATTCATCTATCATAAGGTATGAAGGCTCATCTTCTGTAAGTATAGGGAAATATGATTGAACAAAACCAATGGGTTCGGATTCAAACTGGGCAAGCAATCTTCTATCTTCAAAGGTTACCGTTTGTATTCGCCTTTTATCAACCTTTAGGTCACTGACTAAATAGTCCTTCAACATCTCTAAGAGCGTAGTTTTCCCTGCCTGCCTTGGTCCGATTATCGCGATAAATTCCCTTCTTTTTAAGAATATCTTTATCTCTTCTATAATATCCCTTTTAACGACCATTTTATCCTCACTATTTATGCATTAACAACACTAATAGTATAACTATTTTTGCAAAATGTCAAGACAAAATTTTAACCCACTCATATTTCTGCCAAAAAATTAGAGGCTTCAGCTTCCAATATGCGGTAGGACATTGCTTTGGCTTTTTCGTAGGCAGATAGAGCAAGGGATTTGGCTTGGGCTTTGTTTCCTTGGGCAAATACGGGATTTTTATTGACAAGATAGGGCTGTTTTAGTAAAATAGTTTTTAAAAGGATAGAAGGAACCTTTAGGAGGTAATCTATTCCATCTCCTCTGATAACTGCGAGAGCCTCAACTTTATTTTTAATAGGGTGGAATGAATTTTAAAGCAGATAAACACATACCTTATTCATAAAATAGAAAGCTTTCTTTTTTTCTCCTTGTCTTCCAGGATATTTTTTAGAATAAGGCTTAGATTACTTCCATTTTCTGTTAATATAGATGTTACACTAGGTATTGGGTTAGCCTGTTTGGCTTTCTTTGGGTCAAAGTCATACATTGAAATTTCACCAAAAAGGTAGGGTTGTCTTATGGTAGAGACTGGATGACACAAAAGGGACATTTTGGGATTAAGTTCACGCAAAAATGGTGTTAATATATCATCTTTTTTTATTGAAAGTCCATTGGGGAGCTTTAGGTTAACATCAACTTCTTCGCCAGCCCTGTAAAAGGACATCTCTCCTTTTCCAAGCATATTACTTTCTTTAATCTCTCCCTTCTTTTTTTCTAATCTAACAAACTCGCATTTAAATTTCAATTCATCATTGGTAATTTCAAAGCTTTTATCTTCAAACCCTAAAGCAAGATTATAGATTATTTCATATGTTTTTATTCCTATCTGTCCCTTTTCTTTTGTTTTTGGTCCAAGCATCGTAAGCTCTCGGTCAGAAACAGCCTCTAATGAAAAGCCCTCTGACGAACCAATATTTATATTCCTGAAATATTCAATCCCTCCTTGTCCAGATATTGCATCGTCCAAACCCCAGATTGGTATACTCCTCAGAAATTTAAAGATTTGTATGAAATTGGATTTCCCAGAGGCATTAGCACCAATTAGTATATTGAAATTACCAAGCTCTATATCCACATCCTTAAAGCTCTTAAAATTTGTTAGCCTAATTTTCTTTATAGCCATAATTGACTTAAATATTTCATCTCTT
>JBFMED010000004.1:0-4221 GCA_040753475.1 bacterium | reverse complement strand
AATATCCTCTCATGTGGCAGAATAATGCCAGATGTATAATTCTCAAGCTCAATTGAAGAAATAATGCCTTGGAATTTTCCCCTTTCTCCAAATATCTCCCATTCCTGTTCATAAAGATAAAAATATTCTTCTTTCTCCTCAATAAAGATATTGTCTCTTCTCCATAATGCAAGGGTCTCTTTTGCCATTTCATATCTATTATGTTCTTTTCCAAGGATAAGCCTAATTATGTTATAAGGGCTTTTTTTGTAATATTCATTTTGCTCTTCTTCTCCTATGACATCATAGGGTGGCGTAACAACTGAGGCTATATCAACCTTTTTTGGGTTATAAACCTCTCCCTTGAATGGAAAAACCCCTGCCATTTCAAAAAATAATAATCTTTTTTATTTGTCAAGATTAGACCTTTCGGTCCCTTGACTCTTTAGACTCTTTTGCTAATAGGATTGAGATGGGAATGATAACAAGGCCTCCTGTAATAAAAAATGGACCAAGGAATAGCCTTTTTAGGTAAAGGAAAAGAAATCCCATCCCATAAACCAAAAGCCCAATTATAAATATCTTTTTATTCATTTTGTAAAATCAGCTATTTTCTTTTTTATAGATGCCTTAAGCTTTGTTATAGCATTTGCATGAAGCTGACAGGCACGGGATTCAGTAACATTTAGAACCTTTCCAATCTCCTTTAGGGTAAGGTCTTCATAGTAATACAAGGCAATAGTCTCTCTTTCTTTTTCAGAAAGCCTGCTTATGGCACCTGCCAATATATCCTTTACCTCTTCTTTCTCCATGATAACCTCTGGATTTTGACTTTGGGGAGCCTTAATTGTCTCAATGCCCAGAATCTTATAGTTATCTTCTGTTATATACCACACTTCATCAAGGGAAATAATTGTTGTCCCTGAAATGTCAAGAAGGATTTGGTTAAATTCTTCTTTGGTTATTTCAAGCTCCTCACATACTTCTTCCTCTGTGGCTGGTCTTCCGTATCTCTTTTCAAGCTTTATATAGGTATCTTCAAGCTCCTTTGCCCTTTTTCTCATAAGCCTTGGCACCCAATCAAGGGCTCTTAACTCATCTATAATAGCACCCCTAATCCTTTTTGAGGCATAGGTTTGAAAAACAAACCCCTGATTTGGATCGAATTTTTCAATAGCATCTATAAGCCCAATAATTCCATAGCTTATCAGGTCATTATAGTCAAAATTTGGAGCTCCTATAGCTACCCTTCCTGCTATATATTTAACAAGGGGGACATATTTTAAAATAAGTTCTTCCCTTATCTTGGGATCATTGGTTCTTTTATACTCCCTCCACTGTTCTTCTTCTGTCATGGTCTCTCCTCTTTAAGAATAACATTTTTTAAAAAATTATAGGGATGAAAAATCCTTGTGTCAAGCATTTATCTCATTCCTCGCAAAACCCTGTAAGATCCTGACCACCCATTCAAATTAAAATAGAAAGCGTAAATGTTTTTTGGTATAATTTTGAAATGGCTCTTTTTGTTTTTTTTGTTTCCCTTTTTGTTTATCTTTTTACCCTTACACCCTCTATTGGTCTCCATGATTCAGGGGATATGACCACAGCCTCCTGGATCCTTGGAATTTGCCATCCAACCGGATACCCATTCTACATCCTTTTGGGAAAGACCTTCTCAAGCCTTATTCCTATTGGAAGTATTGCCTTTAGGATGAATTTTCTCTCTTCCATCTTTGCCTCCTTATGTGTAATGCTGGTTTATTTCATCACCAGAAAGCTAATTGACTCCAGACTCCAGACTCCAGACTCCAGACTTCCCAGCATCGTTTCCTCCTTAACCCTTGCCTTTAGCACAAGATTTTGGGAACAAGCTATAATTGCAGAAAAATACACCCTAAATGGCTTTTTCTTTAGCCTCCTTACCCTTCTTTTGATTAAAAGAAAATGGCTCTTATTTAGCTTTTTTCTTGGCCTTTCATTTAGCCATCATACCCAGACAATGTTTCTCCTTCCTGGAACATTTGTCTTTATCCTCATTACATTATTGAAACACAAAGATGCAGAAAAAAGGCACAAAGGCACAAAGGCACAAAGGCACAAAATAATTCAAAATTCAAAAGAGAAAATTCAAAATCTCTTTAAAATGGCATTTCTTTTTATCCTTCCATTATTCCTCTGGTTCTATCTTCCGATGAGGGCAAGTTGCAATCCAGAGCTAAATTGGAATATGCCAAAGGATATAACGGGATTTAAACAGCATATCACAGGATTTGGATATACAGGGCTATTCTCCCTTCCTACATTTATAAAGGTATTAGGCCATTTAAAGGATAGGGTTTTTCCTTTGTTTCTTTCACAATTTACCATAATTCCCCTTATCTTTGCCTTAATTGGCTTATTTCTTCTTTTTAAAAAAAATATTCTTTTCTTTTTCTTTTGCCTTCTTACTATTATCTTTAACATTTATATGGCAATTGGCTACAATATCCCAAATATTGAGGATTATTATATCCCATCCTTTATCTACATAAGCATATTTGCAGGGTTTTGTTTTTCAGTTCTTCCAAAGAAAATCTCTTTTTTCTGCCTCCTTATCCCCTTAATCCCCTTAATTACCCATTTTAATTTTTGCAACAGGAGGAATTATTATATCATCTATGACCATACCCTTGCCTTGATGGATTCTCTAAAGAAAAACTCTGTCTCCCTTTATACAATGGATTACAACATATTCCCTTTATGGTATCTTGAATATGTAGAGGAAAGGAGGAGGGATATTTCGCCCATTTTATACCCATATTTTCATCAGGATTGGGCATTGTTCAGCCTCCTTCAGGATAAGCCCTATCTTAATATGGATAAGTCTCCCTCAAGGGATAAGCCATTATCCGAGCTTGATGCTATATTAAAAAAAAGATTTGAAACCCTGGTTTTAAACAACCCAAATATCCCAATTTACCTTGACTTTAAGGGATGGGTTCCTCAGGGTTTTATCCATATTCCTTCTGGCTTTGTATTCAGAATTGCACCTTTTAATTGTGATATTGAAAAAGAGCTTACAGAAAGCATTCCAAATTTTAGAGCAAGGAAGCTAAATGAGACAAGGGAATGGAGGACAAAGATGATGGTAGATGAGTATTCAAAGGCTTATAATGAAAGGGGGAGCCTTTACAATATCCTTGGAAGGCATAATGAGGCTTTGGATGAATACCTTAAGGCAATAGAGCTAGAAAAAAATAACCCCGTAATTTACAGGGACCTAGGAAGGACATATGCTGTTTTAGGAAAATATAATGAGGGAGAGAAAGCTTTAAAGAATGCCTTATCAATAAAGGAAGATTATGCAGATTGCTATTCTGACCTTTCTATTATTTACCTTAAGCTCAATAAAAGAGAGAAGGCAATCTCTTCCTTAAAAAAGGCATTGCAAATAGACCCAAATCATTCTGAGGCAAAGAAAAACCTTTCAATTATAAACCTTAATTTTTAGGGTCAATATATATTAAAAAATCAGCGAAAAAGGGAAGAAACAAACAGGCGATTTGAGGAGCAAAGGGAAGAAACGAGGCTCTTAAGGGAAGAAAGCAACAAAAGATTTGAGGCAGTTGACAAGAGGTTTGAGGCAGTTGACCGAAGGTTTGAGGCATTGATTGCTGAGATGAAACAGATGCGAGAGGAAACCAACAGGCGATTTGAGGAACACAGGAAAGAGATGCTTCTTGGCTTTACATCAGTGAGGGATGAATTACATGTAAGGATAACCACCATTGGCAGCCGATGGGGAAAAGAGCTAGAGGGAACTGTCAGAAACATCTTTAAAGAATTGCTTTTTAAGAGATTTGAGGTTAAAGAGATAGAAAGATGGGAGTGTTTTGATGAAAGCGGAATAGTCTATTCCCATCCCTCCTCGGTAGAGGCAGATATTTTAATGAAAAATGGGGAATGCTATCTGGTTGAGATAGCCTCATCCTGCAAAAAGGCTGATGCAGGGGCATTAGAACAAAAAGCCCTTCTTTACCAAAAGAAAAAGGGTATCTTGCCAAAAAAGGTGCTTGTTGCTGTAGAGATAGAAAAAGATGCAATAGCCCTTTGTAAAGATTTAGGCATCCAGCTTATCACCTATGATGAAATAAAAGAGGAATGAAAAAATGAAGAAAATCTTAAGTTTGGTAGTTTTAGGGCTAATTTGGGGCGATGAGGCAAAGGCAGCAATTTATATGTGCCCGGAGAAAAGGCTTTAAA
>JBFMED010000003.1:0-8145 GCA_040753475.1 bacterium | reverse complement strand
AATAGGCTAATTATTAAGCTACTTAAGGGTGTTCCCTTTGAAAAAAGAAAAGCAAGGTTTAAGACTGTGGCGACAATTGCAGACCCCTCTGGGTTTTTAAAAACAGCAGAGGGCACTGTGGAAGGATTTATTGCCTTTGAGCCAAAGGGAAATAATGGCTTTGGCTATGATCCGATATTCTTTTATCCACCATTTAATAAAACATTTGGTGAGGTTAGCTTGGAAGAGAAAAATAAAGTAAGCCACCGGGCATCTGCCATAAGAAAAATAGAAGAAATTCTTAAATCTCTTTAACCCTTCCCTCAAGATAAAGCCTGTTATCCTCAAAGTATACACTTAAAAGCTCCTTGCTTCTTGCCTCTACAATGGTTGGAAAATGTGTCTTATTTAAAAGATAAAGGATATAGCAAGATGCACAAGAGCCTGTGCCGCAGGAGAGGGTTTCATCCTCAACACCCCTCTCGTATGTCCTTATCCTTATTCTATTTTCTGAGATAACCTTAACAAAATCCACATTCGTTCCTTCTGGTTCAAATACCTTATCAAACCTTATCTTTCTTCCCAAAGCAACCACATCAATATCGTCTATATCATCTATAAGGGCAATTGTATGTGGAACGCCAACCCTTACAAAATGACAATCTGGCATAATGTTTAGCCTTATATCCTTTGGTTCTCCTATCATTACTTTTACTAAATCACCTGAAGCAATTGCCTTAATCCTTCCCCACAGGGTTTCTATCTCCATCTTATTCTCTGCTAAATTCTCTTTCCATCCAAAGAATGCAGCACACCTACTACCATTTCCAGACATCTCTGCCTCACTTCCATCCCTGTTAAATATTCTCATCTTGAAATCGCAAATCTCTGATGGTTCTAAAAAAAGAAGGCCATCTGTTTTCTCTTTTAAACATAGCTCTATAGCCAATTCTTTTGGGTTTATTTTTTGTTGGGATAAATTATTTACAATGACAAATGTATTTCCAGAGCCACTTAGTTTTTTATAATCCATCCGGGATTACCTAATTCCTGATAAGATCTTTGAATGTTTCCCTTTTTCTGATAACACAGGGTTTTTTATCTATTACCATAACCTCAGGACACCTTGGTCTTCCATTATAGTTTGATGACATTGAGAAGGAATATGCACCAGCATCCATTATACAAAGGAGGTCTGATGAAGAAACAGCAGACATTTTTCTTTCCCTTGCTAAAAAATCTCCATCTTCGCATAAAGGGCCTACAATATCAGCAATAATCTCTCCTTGTTCCCTTAATTCGCTTTGTAATATCCGATGAAAGCTGTTATATAAAGCTGGTCTCATAAGGTCGTTCATTCCCGCATCTACTATAATAAATTTCTTTGTTTTTGTCTCCTTAAGATACAAAACCCTTGTAACAAGGCAGCCAGAATTTCCTACAATGCTCCTTCCCGGCTCAAGGATAAGCTTGAAGGAAGAACCCTTAATGATTGAGGTAATCTCCTTTGCAAATTGCGATATGCCTGGAAAATTCTCATTGTTGTAAGGAATCCCCAAGCCTCCGCCAATATTGATATATTCTATACCACCAATCTCAAAGGCTAAAGCAACAAGCTTTTCTGCATTCTCAACAAAAGGGGAAAGCTCGGTAATCTGTGAGCCAATATGGGATGAAAGGCAAACAAGATTAACATTCTTCATCTTTTTTATAATACCTATAGCATCTTTAAGCCCTGATATCCTTACCCCAAATTTGCTTTTTTCAAGACCTGTTGCAACATAGGGATGGGTTTTTGGCTCAATGCCTGGATTTATCCTTATCCCAACATTTATCTTTTCTTTTGTGATATTGTCTATAAGGAATAGCTCATCAATGGAATCTGCAATTATTAGAAATACCTTTTCCTTAATTGCCATCTTTATATCATCCTCGGTTTTTCCATTTCCATTAAAGACGATTTTAGAAGAAGAAATTCCTGCCTTTCTTGCTAAAAAAAGCTCTCCTGCTGAAGCGACATCACAACCCGCACCTAACTCTGCAAGGAGCTTAAGAATAGAAATATTTGAGTTTGCTTTAGCGGCATAACAAATTATAGGGGAGAGCCTTGAGAATGCCTCTTTGTATTCCCTAAAATTATTCTCTATCGCCTCTTTGCTATAAAGATAAAATGGTGTTTCTACCTTCTTGGCAATCTCATCTATCCTTATCCCATCACAACATAGCCTGCCTTTGATATATTCAAATCCCATTATTTCTTTTTTGCCTTTTTTATGAGCCTTAATAGCTTTTTCTCCTCCTTTTTTGCCCATTTTGCACCCGGATTTTTTGCAATTATCCTCTTTATTCCTTCCTCAGAAAGGAATCCCCATTCTGTAAAATAATAATTTTCTATTGTCTTCTCATACCATTTAATTGCCTCAAGATAATCCCTTTGTTCCTCAAAACAAAGCCCTATTTTATAATTTGCCTCTGGAATAAAAGGGGATTCCCTTTCCTTGACAAATGGACGAAGAAGAACAAATGGCTTGCTAAATTGAGAAATAAGCCTTTTATAAGACTTTATAGCCTCAGGCCATTGTGAAAGGAGCCTGTAGCATTCTGCAATTTGATAATATGCCTCATCACAAAAATATGTATTTCCATAGTAATCAAGGAATCTTTGAAATTCATTTATTGCATTTGCATATTCCCCTTTTTCTTTAAACTCCAATCCCCTCTCATATAGATTAACCGCCTTTTGGTTTTCTTTATATGAATATGAGGAAATATATTGGTTTGTTACACATCCTGCCAAAAAAACAAGAAAAATAAGAATTTTCATAACCTTATTTTACAATAAAATGGCTTTCAAAGTCAAAATTTACTCAACTTATGAGCAAAAAATAGAATTTTAAGAATAAAAAAACAAAGAATAATTTTTTCTTTCATTTTATTCATTCACCCCCTATTTCTTTACCCCGTTAGAATGCCCCACTTGCCCCGTTAGATAACCTTGTATCTAACGGGGTGAAGAAACACGGGGATGAAATTTAGAATATTATCCGCTTTTTCACACCGGCGTATAATGCCCCGTGTGAAATTCTAACGGGGTTTACTGATAAAATCCCTGATAGTTTTGATAAATTCCCATTTTCCGCTACCTTACAATAGGGATTGATTATAATTCCCATTTTCCGCTATTATTTAATAATAGATTAACATAAAAGTAGTTTTTTCAATAGAAAAAAGAGGCTATCTTTTTGTGATGTGTTTTTGATATAATATATCCTGTTTAGAAGGTAATTCTGAATAAAGGTAGCGAAATATAGGAATTTAAGATTTATGATTAAGGTAAAAGAATGGATGAGACTAGCTGATGAGGATTTAAGGGTAGCAGAGATTGTTTTGGATGAGGGAATATATAATCAGACCTGTTTTCATTCTCAACATCCTGATGCCATTATTGGAAGTCTACCTGATGGATTGCCCAATAAGGAAAATGCCCAAGAAGCTTTTGATATAGCTTATGAGGTTTTTAGTTTTGTTAAGGGTCTTTTGATAGAGGCTAAATGAACATTATTGTCTCCATAAAACAGGTTCCCGATACAACCTCGGTAAGGATTGACCCAGAGACAAATACCATCATTAGAGAGGGTGTTCCCTCTATCATTAACCCATTTGATACAAATGCCATTGAGACAGGGCTGCAACTTAAAGAAAAATATGGAGGAAAGACAATTGTTATTACAATGGGTCCTCCTCCTGCAACTGAAGCAATAAGGGAAGCAATATCAATGGGCATAGATGATGGCTATCTTATCTCTGACAAAGCATTTGCTGGTTCTGATACATTGGCAACCTCGATGGTTTTAAGCTTTGCAATAAGAAAAATTGGGTTTGACTTGATAATTTGCGGAAAACAGGCAATTGATGGCGATACCGCCCAGGTAGGTCCTGAAATTGCAGAATTGCTTGATATTCCTCATATCTCCTATGTCTGCAAATTACCAGAAATAATGGATGGAAAGATAAGGGCAGAGAGGGAGCTTGATGAGGCTTATGAGACAATAGAAGCACATCTTCCCTGCCTTATTACGGTAACCAAGCAGATAAATGAGCCAAGGATGGCAGGGTTAAAGAGAAAGCTTTTAGCAAAGAATATGGAGATTAAGGTTTTAAGAAAAGAAGATATTGGAATTTCTGAAAGCTTATGTGGTTTCTCTGGTTCTCCTACACAGGTTGTAAGGATATTCACCCCTCCTAAAAAAGAGGGAAAAAGGCTTTTGGGAAGCCCTGATGAGATGGTAAGCAGATTGATAAAGGAGCTTAGGGAAAGGATGGTTATTTAGGATTTAAGATTTAAGATTTAGGATTTTGTATATGTTTAGCTTAAGAAAAATGGAAGAAGTACTAACTAAACAAATGTCCAATGTCTAAATCCCAATGACAAACAATACGAATTAAGGGGATGAATAAGGGGATTCGGAATAGACGGGAAAAACGCATAATGTAATGAATGCACAAGGCTAATATGAGCAAACTCTATCTCATTGATGGCCATTCAATGGCATATCGGGCATTCTATGCCATCTCTTCCCTTACAACATCAAAGGGAGAGCCAACAAATGCAATTTATGGCTTCACAATTATGCTCCTTAAAATTTTAAAAGAAGAAATGCCCGATTATCTGTGTATTTGCTTTGATTCAAAAACACCTACATTCAGGCACAATATATATCCAAAATATAAGGCACATCGGGAGAGGATGCCAGAGGAGATGCATATTCAGATACCCTTAATTTTTGAGGCAATAAAAAACTTGGGATGTTTTTCTGCCTCCCTTGATGGCTATGAGGCAGATGACCTTATTGCCTCCTGTGTCAAAAGATTTGAAAACGATGTAGGTGAGATTTTTATCCTTACCCAGGACAAAGATATGTTTTCCCTTATTTCCGAAAAGACAAGGGTGGTATGTTGCAAAAAAGGGATTATAGAAAAAACAATCTTTGACTCTCTAAAAACCATTGAAAAATTTGGGGTTTCTCCAGAAAGTATTTTAGACCTTCTCTCCTTAATTGGCGATAGCTCAGATAATATCCCGGGGGCAAAGGGCATCGGAGAAAAAACTGGGGTTGAACTTATTAAAAAATACGAAAGCCTGGAAAATATTTTAAAAAAACCAGAGATAATTGGAGACCAAAAGATAAGAAATGTCATTGAAAAAGAGAAAGGGATGATAGAATTAAGTAGAAAGCTTGTCCAGCTAAAAGATGACCTTTTGCTTGATTTTTCACTTTCCGACCTTAAGATAAAAGCAATGGATAAAAAATCCCTCCTTTCTTTATTTTCTAGCTTAGAGTTTAAAACCTTAATCAATGAGCTTTCTTTAAAAGAAGAAAGGGAAGAAATTATCTCCATATTTTCTTTAAGCTCCCTTTCAAAGGCAAAGGCAATTTCTATTTTTCTTAAAGGCAATGAGCTTATCCTTTCCGATGGCAGCTTACAATTTTTATCCCCTTTTAATGAAGCAAGGGCAATCCTTGAGGATGAAAATATAGAAAAAATAGGGCATAATGTAAAATCCCTCCTTATCTTGCTTAAAGGAAAGGGAATAGAATTAAAGGGAAACTTTTTTGATCTTATGCTTGCCTCATATCTTCTTACCCCAGGCTTAAAACAGGAGATAGAGGATATTTTTGTAAGGAATCTTGCTCGTGAAACCCAGGATGCAATAGGGATATTTAAGCTAAAGGATATAATTAAGACAAAGCTTAAAGAACAGGGTCTTTTTAAGCTTTATGAGGAATTAGAAATGCCAATTGCAAAAATCCTTGCCGAGATGGAGCTTTGTGGGATAAAGGTTGACAAAAAATACCTTGAAGAATTTGGAAAGGAGCTTTCCTTTGAGATTTCCTCTTTAACCGAAAGGATATATAGCTTTGCCGGTAGTTTTAATATAGCTTCTCCAAAACAGCTCTCCTTTATTCTATTTGAAAAGCTAAATCTTCCGATAATAAAAAGAGGAAAAACAGGGCCATCCACCGATGAGGAGGTTCTTGTTTCTCTATCAAAGCTACATCCCTTGCCAAGGCTTATCCTGGATTATCGGGAGCTTGCAAAGCTTAAATCAACCTATACGGACGGCATTATTCCCCTGATTGGAGAGGATGGAAGGGTTCATACCTCATTTAATCAGACAATCACAGCCACAGGAAGGCTTTCATCAAGCAATCCAAATCTACAGAATATCCCCATAAGGACAGAGCTTGGAAAGAAGATAAGAAGGGCATTTGTTGCTAGTTCTTCAAATGTATTTCTAAAGGCAGATTATTCACAAATTGAGCTTCGTATCCTTGCCCATATCTCAAAAGACAAAGCCCTTATTTCATCATTTATTGCTGGTGAGGACATTCATTCAAATACAGCATCAGAGATTTATGGAAGCTCAAAGATAACAGAGGAAATGAGGCGTCAGGCAAAGACGATAAACTTTGGGATAGTTTATGGAATGAGTGCTTATGGTCTTTCAAAGGAGCTTGGTATATCGCCAAATAATGCACAGGAGATGATTGATAGGTATTTTATCCTCCATCCAGGGATTTTAATGTATATCCAGGAAACAATACAAAAGGCAAGGGAGCTTGGATATGTTGAAACCCTATGGAAAAGAAAGAGGTTCATTCCAGAAATACTTAGCAAAAATAAAGGAATTCGTGAGTTTGCAGAAAGACAGGCAATAAATATGCCCATTCAGGGAACTTGTGCAGATTTGATAAAAAAGGCAATGATTGATGTTTATAAAAGCCTTCCCTCTAATTGCAAGCTTCTCCTTCAGGTTCACGATGAGCTTCTGTTTGAAATTCCAGAGAAAGAATCATCTAAGATAGCACCAATTGTCATAGAGTCTATGAAGAATGCAGGTAAATTTGATGTGCCAATAGAGGTAAATATATCCATTGGCAAGAATTGGGGAGAGCTTTAATTTTTTGTATGTGTTTAGCCTTTATTCTCATCTTAATTTTTGTTTTTATTTATTTCTTTGATGCAGCAACCTTAAGGGGGTTCTGGATAACAGGCGACCTGGGCTATTCTGACCTTACAGACCTTAATCTTGGTCTTAAATACATCCTATCTTATGGATTAAAAGATTTTAAGATTCCCATATGGAGCAATGAGCTTCTTTGTGGAATGCCCATCCTTGCAGAGGGTGAGGGAGGATTCTTAAACCCGATAAACCTCCTTTTCTTTATTTTTTTTCCTCCTATTCCTGGCTATATCTATTCTACAATTTCTATTTACATAATCGGTGCCATCGGCATCTTTCTATTTTCAAGAAAGATTGGCTTATCTTATTTTCCATCCATCCTTTCTTCAATTACATTTATCTTTTCTGGCTTTTTCATCACCCATCTCAAACATCCAGCTATGATTATGACTGCCTCTTTTTTTCCATTTCTTTTTTATTTTTTAGAGAGGTTTATTCAAGAAGGAAGACTTTGTTTTGTCTTTTTGGGAGGAATTATCCTTTCTTTGCAGGTATTTTCAGGCCATCCCCAGATTATGGTCTATACAAATTTTGCCTTGTCCCTTTATTTTTTCTTTCGCTTTATCATTATATTTTTAGAGGAGAGAAAAAAGAGGAAAAGAAAATTCCTCCCTTTATTCCTTAAGCTTTTATTTATTCCTTTAATCCTTATCATAGGTTTTTCCCTTTCTGCTTGTCAGCTTTTTCCAACCTTTGAATTGCTTAAACATTCTGGAAGGAGGCTTGGAGAAGCAATCCATGAGCTAGAGAGATTTCCATTTCACCCAAAGGAGCTTATAAACTTTGTCCTTCCATATTTTTATGGAGACCCAGCTTATGCTACATACAAGACACAATGGAATAGCCTTTTCTGGGAGAATACAGGCTATATTGGAATTCTTCCTTTAATATTTTCCTTTGCTTCATTATTTTGGATAAAAAAGAATAGATATATCCTATTCTTTGCCATTTCTTCCCTATTTTTCCTTTTTCTTTCCTTTGGAAAGTATAGCCCTTTTTTATTCTTGCTTAAAATGCCACCCTTTTCAAGCTATAGATTTCCAAACAGGTTTTTGCTTTTGCTAGATTTTAGCCTGGCAATATTAGCAGGTTTTGGAATTTCTCTTATTCTTGAAAAAATAAAAAAACAGCCTTTAAAA
>JBFMED010000002.1:0-3729 GCA_040753475.1 bacterium | reverse complement strand
ATCATTTTTGTAATATAAAGGTCGCTTTTTATATCAAACATTATGACACCCACAATATATCCGCCGATTATCCCAATAATATCAGCAAATATTCCCAATATCGGCATCATAATAGCTGTAGCAATAAGCCTTGGAAGGACAAGATATTCTAAAGGATTGACCGCCATTGTCTCTAAAGCATCTATCTGCTGGGTTGTTTTCATTGATGAGATAGAGGATGCTGCCTTAGCACCTATCCTTCCTGCCACAAGGACAGCAACGATTACAGGGCCTACCTCTGTAAGCATTGATGCACCAACCAGGGCTCCGGTATAAACCTCCATCTCTATTCTTCTAAATTGGTTATATCCAAGATAACCCAAGACCATCCCAAAAAAGGAAGAGACAATGAATAAAATGGGGAGGGTATTTACACCCACATCAACCAGGTGGGAGATTATCCTATGGGTTGTGGGAGTAAAAAATGGCCTCTTTATTCTTATGAGCCTCTGTTCAATAATGGATTTTATAAAAATGATAAAAAGGCTCTTTGTAAGGATAAAAACCCTTCCCAACTCTTCAAAGAAATAGGAAAACATTTTTTAAAAGGCACAAAGGCACAAAGTAGCAAAGGCACAAAGCAGATAATGAATAAACTCTGTGCCTCTGTGCCTCTGTGCCTTTGTGCCTTCATTTCATTCTTTAATTCTTGAAAGGTTTTCAAATTTTGCATATTGCTTTAAGAAGGCAAGCTTTACAGTTCCTATTGGTCCATTCCTTTGCTTTCCAATGATTACCTCTGCTATACCCTCATTATCTTCTGTGGGTTTATAATATTC
This sequence comes from bacterium, assembly GCA_040753475.1. Lineage (GTDB taxonomy): Bacteria > UBA9089 > UBA9088 > UBA9088 > UBA9088 > JBFLYE01. Next base: position 2,911 of record JBFMED010000002.1, on the reverse strand, counting down.
TTCCCGATAGACAAAGAGAACAACATCTGCATCCTGCTCAATAGCCCCTGATTCCCTTAAGTCAGAAAGCTGGGGCTTTCTCCTTTGAACCTCGGTTGCACGGGACAGTTGGGATAAAGCAACGATGGGAATATTTAGCTCCTTTGCCAGAGATTTAAGAGACCTTGATATTTCTGAGATTTCTTGCTGCCTATTTTCTAGGTCCCTTCTTCCCTCTATCAATTGGAGATAATCAATTATAAGAAGCCCAATGTTATACTTTGCCTTAAGCCTCCTTGCCTTTGCCCTCATTTCAATGACAGACATCGGCGTTGTATCATCAAGGTAAATCTCTGCCTCCCTTAAATTTCCAGCTGCTAAAGAGATCCTTGGAAGCTCATCCTTTCTAAGCTGGCCTATCCTTAACCTATGTGCATCAACCCTTCCTTCCGCACATAAAAGCCTGATAACAAGCTGTGCCTGGCTCATTTCAAAGGAAAATATGCCAACTGGCGTTCTTTCTTTAATCGCAACATGCTGGGCAATAGAGAGGGCTAAGGATGTCTTTCCCATAGAAGGCCTTCCTGCAATAATGATAAGGTCTGATGGCTGAAAGCCTGCTGTTTGTTCATCAAGCTCAACAAAACCTGTGGGAATTCCTGTGATATGTGGCTTATGGGCACATAGAGCCTCAATATCTTCTGGTTTTAACATATCTCCTATGGATATAAATCCACCCCTTACCTTTTTTGAGGCAATGTTAAAAACAAGCTGCTCTGATTTGTCCAAAATATCAGAGACATCGCCAATTTGTTCATAGCCCATCCTTGTAATCTGTTGACCCGCAAAAACAAGCTCTCTTAAGGCTGCCTTTTGGGAGATGATTTTTGCATAATAGGGTGCATTGGAAGATGGTGGAATAGAAGAGATTAAACCTGTAAGGTATGTTGCGCCCCCAATTGTAGAAAGAGCCCCAGATTTATTTAGCTCATCAGATAGGGTAACCAGGTCAACCGGCTCATTCCTTTCCCAGAGATTGAGCATCGCTCTGTATATCTTTCTATGGGATTCCCTATAAAAATCATCCTCTCTTAAAAGTTCAACCACCTCATTGATTACCTCCCTATCCATTAGCATAGCGCCAAGGAGGGATATTTCAGCATCAAGTGCTTGTGGTGGAAGCCTTTCCTGGTTAATTAGAAGGGTGTCTAACATTGATAATTCAAAATTCAAAAGTCAAAAGTATTTTAATAAAAAACCTTACCTCACTTTTGACTTTTGCATTTTGACTTTTGACTTAATTTTCTGCTTCTACCAAAACCTTAAGGGATGCCTTTATATCGGCTCCTAGCTTTATTTCTACCATATGTTCCCCCAAGCTTTTAATCCCTTGTTCTGGAAGAATGATGTCTTTTTTATCAATATCTATATTATTTTCTAAGAGGCTATCTTTTATCTCTTGTGATGTTACCTGACCAAACATCCTATTTTCTTCACCTGTTTTCTTTTTCATCGTAATAGTAAAAGCCTCGATCTTTTCCTTTAATTCAATTTTTAATTTATGCTCCCTCTCTTCCCTCTTTTTTCTTTCCTCTTTTATTTTGTTCACTAGCTTAAGGTTTTCTTCTGTTGCCAATATTGCCTTTTTCTTTGGAAGGAGGAAATTTCTAACAAAGCCATCTGAAGGGGAGATAACATCACCTGCTTTTCCTTTTGAAATATCATCAAGGAGAATTACCTTCATTTTGATGTATAGGAAAGAAGTGCCAACTGCCTTGCTTGTTTAATTGCCCTTGTCATCATTCTTTGGTGTTTGGCACAGGTTTTTGTAATCCTACGCGAGAGAATCTTTCCCCTCTCTGAAAGCTCCTTTCTAATAATTTCATAATCAAGCCAGGAGATTTCTTTTATTTTTTCCTGACAAAAGAGGCAGGTTTTTCTCTTTACCTTTATCCACGGCGTCTTTTTCTTTATCTTTTTCTTCATATCTTTATTATAAATTTGAACCCCAGTTAATGTCTAGGAATTTGTTTTAAAATATCCAATGCTACCCCTAAAGACCTAATGTCTCCTTCTGGCTCTATTATTGGCTTTGTTCCATTTGTGATACAATCTACAAAGTGCAAAAGCTCAAGTTTTAGGGGGTTGTCCTTATGAACAAAAATTCTTTCAACAAATGATTCCTGTTTATACCTTAAAACCTCAGGGGATGTAAAGTATTCTGATGATGCCCTCCTGTGGATATGGAGGTCTTGCTCTGCATAATCAAGGAATATATATGCATCACCTTGAGTAGCTGATAATGTCCTCATCTTTTCCTCAGTTGTCCTTGAGGCTGTTAAAGAGGCAATACAGCCATTTTTAAATATAATCTGAAGATTGGCAATATCTTCATAATCCGAATAAACCCTGCTTGCCACAAGGCTTGTTTTTTCTATCTCAGATGGAACAAGGGAAAGGACAATGTCTATATCGTGAATTAAAAGATCCAGGACAACGCCTGTATCATTTATTCTTGGATTTTTTGGTCCTAATCTTTTTGTCTCAATAAATATAGGGTTTTTTATAATATTTTTAAGCTCACAAACAGCCGCATTAAATCTTTCAACATGGCCTATTTGAAGGAGGACATTATTCCTTTTTGCTATTTCAAAGAGACCTTCTGCCTCCTTAATATTTGTTGTCATTGGTTTCTCAAGGAGGGTGGGTTTTCCTTTATTTAAAAAATCCGATGCTACAGGGTAATGAATGCTTGTTGGAACAGCAATTGAGACAGCATCAACCTTATCATACATATCCCTATAATCTGTATATGGTTTTGTGTAATATTGGGATGCAATTCTTTTTGCCCTTTCCTTTATTATATCAGCAACCCCTGTAAGCTCTACATTTGGAATTTCTGAATATGCCTTTGCATGAAATTCTCCCATAT
>JBFMED010000001.1:0-2479 GCA_040753475.1 bacterium | reverse complement strand
GTCGAACTCAAGGGCATCATCAATGTGGCGAAGATAAAGTATAAAAATGGAAATAACATAGATATGAAACCAGTTCTTTGCGGCGTAATCTTGCCAATCTTTCAACCCATTATTGAGAACCCATTTATCGTGGCAACCAAGACAGTTTCTCCACAAACCGAGGTATTCCCAGATGCTATCGCAACCTATACGATTACCTTTACTAACATCGGACTAGGCACAGCAAGCAATGTAGTGATCATTGACCAAATTCCCGAGGGAACGGTGTATGTGTGTAATAGTGATTCTCCACAGGCAGAATTTTCCCATGATGGTGGGGCAACATGGGATGGAAACGAGGAGACAATACCAATCACGCATCTTAAATGGACGATTAATGAGCTAGGACCAGATGTAACTACAGAAGTACAATTCCAAGTTAAGGTTCAGTAAGAAGTAGCTCTAAAGGGTTTAGTGAATAAGGGGAAGGGGGCTTTTATGCCTCCTTCCCTAAGGAAATTAAAAATTTAAAGAGATTGTCCTTGAACAGGGGATCTTAAGGATATGAAAGAAAATGCTTGACTATTTAGAAATATTTTTTGAAAATAAAAAATGAAAGAGAGGGGATTTGAATACTATTTAGAGGATGAGGTAATAGAAAGATATAAAAAACAACCTTATGAATTAAGGCTTAAATGGCTATATTTTGGGTCTCTTTTAAGAAAAAAATATCCAAAGAAAATTATCAAGATACAGGAAAGATTTAGAAGGAATGAAGAATAAAGTTTTTATACTTGCTTTGCTATGGTCGTTATTGGCATATCCCTATACCATTACCAATACCGCATCCATAAAATGCAATGAGCTTGCTACGATAACCTACACAAATACCGTGACCACCACTTACTGGAAAAAGGGCATTGTTAGAGGAGAAATAAAGGATGTCTTAAGTGGCGAGGAATTGTCAGGTGTAGATGTCTTTCTTAATGGCTCATCCTCTGTTGGGATGGGGACATATTCTCTTTGGAAAAAGATATATCAGGATAACACAAGGGCAACATTTTCGGCAAGCAAAGGGGGTTATTATGAAAAACAAAGGGCTGTCTCCCTTTCATCTTCAACCACTTCTCTTGATTTCTTCCTTTGCCCAGAAAAAAGGGCAATTCCAGGCTTTACCTGGCGGATGGTCTCATTTCCCGTTGAACCATCAGGAAATGCAGCTATTTCAGGCAATACATTGCAAACCGGGGATGATTTAGGAAATACAGAGCAGGATAATTGGCGTGTCTATATCTGGGATGAGGATGCACAAGAAGACGATTATCTATCAAAATATAGAAGCCCGGGAACAATTACCTCTGGCTTGGGCTATTGGTTTAAGTATTATAATCCAGCCACCATATCCTTATTTACCCAAGGAACCCCTACAAAAGCTACCTATACAATTCCATTAAAAGCAGGCTGGAATATGGTGGGCAATCCCTCGGTATTTAGATTAAACAAAGACAGCCTTAAGGTATTGGATGGAACAAATACCTATCCCTTGGGAAGCTATACTGAAAATGCCTTCTGGGGATATGATGGAGGATATAATCCAGAAAATACCCTTCTTCCCCACTTTGGATACTGGATTAGGGCAATCTCGCCTTGTTCCCTTGTATTTCCCAAGATGGAATGGGACGATAATGAAGGAATGGGCATTTCGCTCTTTTCCTTAAGCGATGGCTATGTAAGGCTCATTGCAAGGTCTTCTGGCATTACAAGCAATCTTATCTTTGGCATCTCTCCTAATGCCTCAGATGGCTTTGATTTTGGGCTTGACCTATCTTCTCCGCCAAAGGCTTTGGATTCCCTCCTTTACCTTTGCTTTAAGGGAGGCTATATAAGGGATATAAGGAAGGATAGGGATGATATAACCTGGGAGGTTTCTATTTCTTCTAAAGCTCCTATTGAATTATCATTTGAGGGAATTGAGGGGATAGATAAGGAATATCAGGTTTTTCTGATTGATGGTAATAATATCTTTGATTTAAGAAAAGAGCCAAGCTATACCTTAAATTATCCAAGAAATTTAAAAATAAGGTTTGTAAAGGAGGGGCTGATTGTTCAAGAAAACAGAATTGTAAAGACAATTACCTATCCAAACCCCTCTCAGGGAGAGCTTACATTCTATATAGGATTGAGGGCAAAGGAAGCAAGCTTTAATGTTACAATTTACAACATTGTTGGGCAAAAGGTCTATGAGGGAAGCTTGCTGCCTACCCCTGGCAAATCCTGGGGGGATAGGTTCTCAAAGGAAGAACAGGCATACATCTATGAGTCAAAATTTGAAGGAAAAGGCTCACACAACCTGCCATTAGCCTCGGGTCTATACATCTACGAGATAAGGTCATATGCCCTAAATTCAGAAAATAAAGCCTGCGGAAAGCTCTTGATTAAGTAAAAAAAGGGGACGGTTCTATTTTATTATTTTGTTGACAAAAAGGGAAATCTAAGAAGC